>CAZHOB010000018.1:0-27134 GCA_964534465.1 uncultured Candidatus Saccharibacteria bacterium | reverse complement strand
TCGGGCCCGTGCCGAAATGATATGCGGTGATGTCGCGTTGCTGCACGGACTTGCCGATGACGGTCTGCGTTTTATCCTGCACTGCCGGCTGATCATTGGTCGAGGTCGAGACGGGCGCGGTTTGTTGCTCATTCACGGCAGAAGGAGTATGCGAGCGCTGCGTATAAAAATAAATACCCACGGCCGCCGCGATGGCGATGGCCAGAACGATAAGAAGATTTTTCATATCTGAAAATGTTACCACGGGCGGCACTTATACGCTCGCGACTATGAAATTCGCCAATTGCGTAAGTCCTTAGATATAGACGCCGAAGACCTGGCCCTCTTTCCTATGCCACAAGTATGCGAGAGCCGCGAGGAGCAGGAAGATGGACGGTATCCAGTAGCCCGGCAGATACGCGAGCGCCATTTCCCAGAGACTTATCCACCGCACCGATACCGTGCCGCTCACCGTGGCCACATTGTCGAGCAGATCTTGGTCGGCTGTCTTGACCGCGTCGAGATTGGAATTGGCGTACTTGATCTGCAAGTCGTAATAATCGTGCTGGTACGAGTACGAGGAATTTTCGTTGGCTATCTCGGTCTTCAGTGTCGTTTGGTCGGCAGCGAGCGCGAGCAAGCGCGAAGCGATCTGGTTGGATACTGCGGGGTCGGTGGACGTCTGCGACTTGAGCATGGCTATCTCGCGCTCGTTGGCGTCTATCTGCGATTGCAAAGCGGCAACAGTGCCGTTGTGAGTAGTGAGAAGTTTTGCTTTTGCCGCTTTGAGATCGGTGATGTTGGTCTCGACATTGGTTTGTTGTTGCTCGATACCCTGCTTTTGCGGCAGAAGATTTTGCGAATTCACATTGACCGTGAGGAATCGCCAGCCGACGAGCGATTCGAGTTCACTGCGGAAGTCGTCGAATTTGCTTTGCGGCACGACGAAGCTCACCGAGCCGTACGTGGGCGAGCTCGACGTGTTGTCTACCCTGCCGCCGTGACCGCGCACAGTGGTCTCGATGTGTTTGGTAAGTCCTTGCACGTCGCGTGTTTGCATGTCGGCGTTGTAATATATCTTGTTGAATTCGCGTGTGTCGTGGGCGGTCGCTTCACCGTTTGTATATGGGTACGGGCCGGGATACGGCATCGCCACGCCACTTGAGCCGCCGCGCGCCATCGCATCCATCATGGGAGGAGGTGTCGGTGCCATGGGCGCGCTCGACGGAGCATAAGAAACAGAAACTGTTCCTTTTGTCACCGTCATCTCTCCCCCATATCCGTATCCTGCGTCCGTCGGGACTCCCGCTGCCACCCCCGGCGCTATCTCGCGAGTGCCCGCGTTGTATATGACGCCGCCACCCCACTGATACTGATTGGGCAAATTTAGATACGAAACGAGCGCGAGGAGCAAAAAGATAAGCGCGAGCCACGGAATGCGACGCACGGGTGGCAAAGGAGTCATGTCATTGGCCATACACAATAGAATAGCACGCATCTTTCACAGAATTTTTTCCGAGCTCGGGAAATTACGCCCAACAAAGTTGAAGCTTCTTCTGCCGTGACCAGCTCTTGATCTCGGCTTCGCGCTTCAGCGCGCTGCTTCTCGTTCTTTTTTTCTCAGAATAGAGCATCCTCTTTGCCCCGCGCGCGCGAGTGTAATGACTACCCTTTCCCGCTTTATGCTCCGCCAATCTCCGCGCCACATCGGTCGTGATACCGGTATATATGCTGCCGTCTTTGCATTGGAGCAAGTACACAAAATACATTACTCCATTATCACATCCACGTTATCGTATACACATAGGCTCCGTCTGCATCCACATCCGACTCCACGGTGCCGACCAATCCGGCGGTGGCTATCATTTCTTTGAGAAACCCTTGAAAGTGTTCGACCGGATAACTGCCGTCTTGCGACATCCGTATCTGCACGGTCGTCGGCGAGAGTTCCCGCGAATCAAAGGTGACGCCTTCAAAGACAAGCTCTGCCATGTGTTTGCTCTGGAGAAAAAGCCATCTCGGAGAGTGTTGTAGCGCCGGCGAAAGCAACCACCACATCGGAGTGGTGGAAAAATTCCTCATGTGCAGTCGGCCCGCCTCATACGCGCGATCTTCTTTTTTCAGCTGCGTGGCCGACGTGATGTCGATAATGTGACCCAAGATGGCGTTCTCTTCGGAGATCGGGACATTGTCCGACATCCGGAACCTGAGCGGCTTGCCGTAGCGCCTTTGCAACTCCTGCAGCGCGCTCTCCCCCCACTGCTTTTCCAGCGCCCTGATGTGACTCATCACAAAGATGCCTTTTATGGTCGGCTGTTCGTTCGCCATCAACATACCTAATTCATAGTAGGCACGCATTTTGGGTTTTGGATGAAACATTCAATGAATGAATCCGGTAGTACTGACCACCGTAACCAGCCTTATTCGCTGGGCTCTTTTTTGCTGCGGGACTTGGACTCGAACCAAGATACTCTGCTCCAGAGGCAGAAGTCCTACCATTAGACGATCCCGCAATCGAGCTAAGAATACTTGAAAAAACGGCTCTCCTCAACCGCCTTACGGAAAAGAGAAACCGCCGACGAGGGGCCGGCGGTTGGCATAGAGAACATCAGCTGTATTTGCGAGGCCGACGCACCCACATTGTATTCCCGTCGACTTCCGTGCCCACAAATTGCGAGCACGTATCCCAGATGCCAGTGGAGGAAGGATAGACATCGCCTTCTTTGATGACTTCGCCCTTTTCCAAAAGCCTGCCGTACACTTTCGCCTCACTATTTTGCGGATGAACGTGATACTCCATCGCATATCTCCTTCTGCTGCGATTTCCCCTCACAGTATACCTAAAAAAGAACCGCCGGCATGAGCCGACGGTCAATAGTAATTCACAGAAATATTTTGTTCGTGATGTTTCTCCAGCCACGCCGGAAATTCATCGATAGAAGGAACGATGTCGCAAAGGTGCATGGGATACCGCTCGGTATGTTCGAGCATATAGGGGCCTGTCTGCACGACGACCGTACGCAAGAGCGCATTTGCTCCACCTTGGATATCCGCCGGCGTGTCACCTACGAAGACCACGTGTTCTTTCTCGATGCCGTGCTGCTCGCGGAGCGTCTCCAGCGCGAAGCGGAACGCACGAGCGTCGGGCTTCGGATAGTAGTGATCGTCGCCGCTCGAGAGGAACGCGAATTCGCGCAGCATGTCGGTGCGATCCAGAATGGCCGTGAGGTTGACCCGATTGCGCGATGTGAGCAAGACCGAGACGAAACCGTTCTGCCGCAGCCAAAAGAGCACTTCGCGCGCGCCCGGTATGTGTTTGACCGGATCGCAAAGATCCATCTTTTCCCAATCGGCGTACATGATGGCCGCCAGCTCGGCGGTAACGCCAAGGCCCACTCGGAGCAGATCGACGCCGCGCATGCCCCACAATTCCTGCAGGTGGCGACGCTCGGCGAGCGTGTATCGCACGTCGTGTATCGCACAGAGCACCTTGATCCGCCGCAAACCTTCGCGGAACGAATCGTTGATGACCCCGTCGTAATCGAAGATGACGGCTTTGACGAGCATTTCACTTACCTTTCAATCTGGTGCAAATCTACTATCTGAGAGCGGTATGAGCAATCCTAGAGCTGCTCGATACCGAGCACGATCTTCACCTTGTCTATGACGTCCGAGATGGAGTGCGATGTCTTCACAAGGTAATACGACGGCTCGCCTTCGACGACGCTGTTCATTATTTTTTCGTCGGAGCCGGTGAGATTGGTGAGAAGAATGACTTTCAGGGCCTTGCCTTTTTGATCCTCGCGCAATTTTTTGAGCATGGTCATGCCGTCCATTTTGGGCATGATGAGGTCGAGGATGATGAGGTCCGGCTGCTCGGCGAGTGCGAGCATGAGCCCATCGGCACCGTCCCGCGATTGGACTACGTGAACGAATCCCGCGGCATGTAGATTGTCGGCGAGCGCTTTCAGCATCGGCGCTTCATCCTCTATGATCAAGACCTTGTGCGGATATGTCTTAGCCTCCATTGCTGTTGATTATTGCACATTGCTCATGGCGGGCAACATTTATATGATTAACATGTCACATGACCAACGAACTGCTCTTCCTCGTTACTGCCCTCGCCATTTTTGCCTTCGTCAGGTTCTGCTTTATTCAGGGCCGCAGGTGGCTGCAGGCATCTATAGTCATCAACCTGATATTGATAACTGTTTTTGGCGCAAAATTGGTGACGATATTCGGCGCCGTGACCAACGTCGGCAACGTCTTTTATGCGATGGTCTTTTTCGCGACGCAACTCATCGTCGAACACTACGGCAAGCGTGAGGCGCGCCGGTCCATCTTGCTCGGCGCGAGCTCCATAGTCTTTTTCATCGCCATCGGCCAGCTCACGGTCTCTTACGAAGGTATCGCAGCCTCTTCTGCGGCCAATGACGCGATGGCGGCGCTCTTCAAATTCACGCCGCGCCTCGCGCTCGCGAGCATCACGGCCTACGTATTTGCCCAATCGGTCAACATCTGGGTCTATGCTTACATGCGGCGCACATACCGGCCGCAGATATGGATCCGGAGCGCATCCGCAAGCGCATCCGGACAGCTCATCGACAGCGTCATCTTTTTTACCATCGCTTTTGCCGGCGTACTCCCGACCCCCATTCTCATACAATCGATGCTCACGGGATTCGCGGTGAAATTCCTCATCGGCGTGGGCAGTATTCCGTTCTTGTATTCGAGCTATCTCGCGCGGTTCAAAAAAGAGATCCTCGAGCAGGAGGCCGAGGCTATTCTCCTTAGCGTAGGCGAAGGCCTTGTGATGACCGACAAGGACGGCAAGATAATGATGGTGAATAAGGCCTTCGAGCAGATGCTCGGCTGGAAGATCGACGAGGTCATGGGCAAACAAATGACGGACGTGCTTGTGCGCGAAGATGAGACCGGCAATAAGATAGCCCTTCAAAACAGGATACTCACCGGCATTTTGGCTGGCAAAACGTTCTCCACATCGTCGGTCAATCACAGTTATTTCAAACGCAGGGACAATTCGCGCTTCCCCGTCAAGATCGTCGCTACGCCGGTCATTATCGACGGACAGATCATGGGCGCAGTCGAGACATTTTATGATGTGACAGAAGAAAAAATGCTCGACCAGATGCGCGCTGATTTCCTCTCGCTCGCCTCTCACCAATTGCGCACGCCGCTCTCCGGCACGCGCTGGCTCGTGGAGACGCTGCAGGGCCAGGTGCTCGGCAAGCTCAACAAGAAGCAGCGCGCGTACGTCGACGACCTCGCCAAGATCAACGGCCGCATGATCCTCCTCGTCTCCGAGCTTCTCAATGTGCTCCACATCCAAAGCGGGCAGATAACGCTCAAGAAGCAAATGCTGCCGGTCAGCGTGATATTCGACGAAGTTATGGTGATGATGCAGCCGGCCGCCAAACAGACGGGCGTGATATTAGAGCCGCAAAAACCGCCGGCGGTTGCTGTGCATACAGACCTGCACTTGGTCAAAACCATTCTCGAATCGTTCACATCCAATGCCATCAATTATTCGAAATCGGGACAAAAGGTACTCCTCAACGCTACCGATGAGGGAAAAGATGTCGTCTTTTCTGTGAAAGACATGGGCATCGGCATACCCAAGCATGAGCAGGAAAAGATATTCGAGAAATTCTATCGCGCATCCAATGCGAAGCTCGCGCTGCCCGGCGGCACCGGGCTTGGCCTCTACACCGCATCGATACTTGCTTCGAAGCTCGGCGCCACGATCACCTTTGATTCGGCCGAGAACGAAGGCACTACATTTTATCTGCACGTACCGAAGGACCTCGTAAATGAAGCCGTCAAAGAAGCGGGGCCTGAGGCGATCGCTGCCAGCGCGCGATGAACAGAGTAGCGCCCTCAGACATTTGGTATATAGTCTCTGCAGCTCAAACGGAGTTTTCCATGGACAAACTAGTCACACTCGACCTTTTCGTGCGCGAAGGAAAGGGAGACGAGGGAGGGCGTCGCCTTGAACTGCGCGTCTTTTCGACCGACGATTTCGTCGCGTGGTTCCGAAGCGCGAGTCGAATAAGCGACAAAGAGACTGTGACGGGGGTCAACATGCAGCTGGTGCAAAAATGCTCTCTCAGCGAGGAGCAACTCGCCGCCGCCAAGGAATGGCTTCACCAACACGCCATTGCCGCTCTCTGACGATAAGCCCCGAAGACTCGGGGCTTTCTTCTTTTTGGCTGCATGTTTGGCTTTTTACCCTACTGAAGTAGAATCGGCAGATGTTCGAATTCAAGATTCTTAAACAGTCCAAGAAAAGCCGCGCGCGCCTCGGCGTGATATCGACGCCGCACGGTGAGATTGAGACGCCGTCTTTTGTGCCGGTGGCCACGCGCGCGACGATACGTACGCTCGATACCGAGGAAATAGTAGAGGTCGGCGCGCAGGTACTCATATGCAACACCTTTCACCTCCACGTGGCCCCCGGCGAAAAACTTATCAAAAAAGCCGGCGGCATCCACAATTTCATGCGCTGGAAGAAGCCGCTCATGACGGACAGCGGCGGCTTTCAGGTCTTTAGCCTTGGCTTCGGCACCGATCACGGGGTGGGCAAAGTGCTGCGCGCCGAACAGGACAAGCGCGTGATAGCGGGCTCACAGCCCAAGTCTGTGAAGATCACGCCGCACGGAGTGCATTTTCGCTCGCCTATAGATGGCAAAGAACTTTTCTTGGGCCCCAAAGAATCAATAAAAATTCAGGAAGCGCTCGGCGCAGATATCATTTTTGCTTTCGATGAATGCCCGTCCCCCTTGGCCGACGCGCAGTACATGCGCCAATCCATCGACACGACGCATCGTTGGGCCAAGGAATGCATCGACGCAAAATCGAATCATAAGCAGGCGCTCTACGGCATCGTGCAAGGCGGCGGTTCGCTGGAAATGCGACTCGAAAGCGCCGGCATCATCGGCGCGATGGATTTCGAGGGCTTCGGATTCGGCGGCGAATTTGGCTACGACAAAAAGTCGCTCAAGAAAGTAGTCTCTGCCGTCTCCGATGCACTGCCGGAGAATAAGCCGCGCCACGTGCTCGGCATCGGCCATCCGGAAGATTTCGCCATCATCGCGCAAAGCGGCGGCGATACTTTCGATTGCATCGCGCCCACACACTACGCGCGCCGCGGCGTCATCTTCACTTCAAAGGGTCGCATGGATATCCGGAGCAAGCGCTTCACGAGCGACTTCAAACCGCTTGATCCCAATTGCAAATGCGATGTCTGCAAGACCTACACCCGCGCCTACATCTCGAGCTTAATGCGCGGCAGCGAACTCACCGGCATGAAACTCGCCACCTTCCACAATCTGTATTACTTCAACCACTTGGCCGCGCAGATACGCAAACGTATCAAGAGCGACGATCTGTAGATCTAAATAAAGAGGGCCGCACTACCTGCGGCCCCCTGTGAAGATCACTTGTCTTTTTTTGCGAAATTCCTCCAAGGAATATTCGCCGGAGAGAATTCGCTGCCTTATCACGTCAGCAGCTGTGTACACCTTGGCCCGAATGTCGTCGTCGGTATCTCTGTCCCACACCACGATGGTCACCACGATCTCTGCGAGATGAGGTTTTCTCTCGTAGAATTCCTGCGCCCTCCGCATTGATGACTTGATCTGCATCGGTACGCTAAAGACTTCGCCATCAAGCCTTGCACGTATGAGCCCGTCCACGCCACGCAAGTTTTGCATGTACGTGCTTCGTTTGAGCTTCACGAACCACTCCGGCGTCTCTTGCGTGCGTTCCCGCATGACCTTGAAGACCCTGCTTTCTCGCGCGAATCCGATGAGATCGTACGAGCGATAGCGTTCACGATGATCCAGCTGAACTCTTACGGACTTGTCTTCCTCCACGATGATGAGCATCAGATTGAACCGCTCATCGCTCTCCTCGATATTCTTTCGCACCCAAAAAGCCCACGTGGCTCGCCTTTCCATCGGCTTGGAGAGATATGATCCCTCGGGAATATCGCTTTGCGCCCTTAACCATGCGTTTGCACAGAATTCTGCTTCGTCACCTGTGAGCAAGGCACGTCTCCTTTGCTAATTGCTTTATATAACGATTTTATGTTTTGGTCAAGTCGAAACGTCAGTGGAGCTCACATGTGCGGCGGTCGCGTCCGAGCTCGACAGGAATTTCGCGCACCGATTCGACGCCTTTTTTGGCAAAGACGACTTCGAGAGTGAGCCCGCGGCGCACTGGATCCATCCAGTATTGGTCGAAGATGAAATTGCCGAGCGAGTAGTAGATGTGTTTGCCCTTGTACGTTTCACTTTCTTCCACCACGTGCGGATGTGAGCCGATGACGATTTCCGCGCCGGCTTCGACGAAGCGATGCGCGAGGTCATGAATGCGCTCTGACGAGGTCGTTGCGTATTCTATTCCCCAGTGCGTGTAGACCACGGGCACCTCGCCCGCCTTTTTGGCCTGCACTATCTGCGCGAGTGTCGTGCTCGCCGCATCTTTCCAGCCGTTCGGGCCAAATTCGTTGTAATTGATGAACGCCAGCGGAACTCCCCGCACATTTTTCTCGGCAACGGTGAAATGCACAGGGTCGCCAAAATAGTCGACGCCGGCTTCCTTGAGATTGGCGATGGTGAAAAGCGCACCGCTGCGCCGGAAGTTGAGAATGTGATTGTTGCCGAGATTCACGAGCTTGATGTTGTGGCCGGCAAGCAACTTGGCCGTAGTACTCGGAAATGTAAAGGTGAAATTGTTGCCATCTCCGGGGGTCGAGGTGGCACTGATCGACGGATTGTCGGTGATGGGTCCTTCCAAATTTGCGACCACGAGATCTTTTCGAGCGAGGAGAGGGTCGATGCAGGAAAAAAGATAGTCCCCTCCCTTCTTTTGCATGGTGGAGCGAATGGAACGGTCGAACATCATGTCGCCGGCAAAGAGGACGGTGGCGCGCGGCGTCGGCGGGAGAAGCTCGCGTGCGGTAAAAGAAATAATACGCGCCGGCATCGGAAAAAGCGTCGAGAACGACACGAATAGTCCCACGAAAAAACTTAAGATATCCATCGCAACAATTCTATCAGCACGCACTCATTCTGTTATACCGGCAAGCGAGTGAGGTTTGCCTTCGGCAATCGACGCGTGCGTGATGCGCATGAACTGCACCTTTTTTTGAAATTCCGGAATAGTGCGGGCTCCAACATATCCAAATGCCACCTGAACGCCCGAAGTAAGGCTCGAGACGAGCTCAAAAAGCGACCCTTTGTACGGCACGATCGCTTCCACCCCTTCGGGCACTGCCTTTCTCCCATGGGTGAAATACCGCTCCTTGCCAGAGGCGCTTCGTATGACAGCTGCTGACCCCATGCCGCGATACTCCTTATATTTCTTGCCCTCTTTTGTAATGACCTTGCCGGGCGTTTCATCGGTGCCCGCAAACATATTGCCGCACATCACGGCGCTCGCGCCCGCAGCGAGCGCTTTTGCGATATCGCCCGACGTCCGAATTCCGCCATCGGCGATCACGGGAACTTTTTTCTTGGAAGCCACCTCGACGACATCGAGCACCGCAGATAACTGCGGATAGCCGACGCCGGAGATGATCCGTGTCGTACATATCGAACCCGGCCCCACTCCCACTTTGACGGCATCGGCAAATTCGCACGCACGCGCTGCCGCTTTGCCGGTCACGATATTGCCGTAGAACATTTTGGAGTGTTTCAGCATTTTCCTGATCTTTTTTGCGCTGTCCATCACATTGAGATTATGTCCGTGCGCGCAATCGATGACAATAACGTCACAGCCCTCCTTATCGAGCGCGAGCGCACGATCCACAGCAAAAGGGCCGCACGCGGCCGCGACAGGTACACCGGCTTTTTTGACTTCGCGCACCATCGCCACCTGTTCCTCGACGGAGCAATTGCGATGAATGGTACCCAGTCCGCCGATCTTGCCGATCGCGATCGCCATTTTCGCTTCGGTGACACGGTCCATGGCGGCAGAAATAAAAGGCACCGACATTTTAATGCCGGCGATCGTGATATGGAGAGAAGCTTCCGAAGGTTCCATCCTGCTTTCCGCAGGAACGATGAGTACGTCATCGAAGGTAAACCCTTCACGAAGTATTTTGACGCCCGCTGGTGAGCGATGTCGAACCATGAATCACTATATCACAGCTCTTATATAACGCGCCTTGAAATGTGGGCGACGATCGCGGCGTGATCCGATACACCGAAAACCAATTTCACATTCGAGGCAACGTAGTCTGTCGTGGTGAACAACCCATCCACCATTTTGCAATCGATCTCGTGCAGCCTCGTTGTGCGGGCATGGTGAAGATTTACATCAATAGATGTCTTGTATTCCAGGGGAATATTATCGTGGAAACGATTATCGAGCATCGCGAATATTTCTCCGCCCCGCGGCGCATTGAGATCGCCGCACAGCACGAATTGCTTGTATTCATCGAGAACGACGAGCAGCGCCTCCATATCCCTCCTTTGATCGTCGCTCGCTTCCCCGTGCGGAGTCCATGTGAAATGCGTCGTTGCAATGCGAAACGCCTCGTCGGCGGAGATCACATCACAGAAAATCACCGAATGACGCTCCGTATCATGCTTCGATTGCGCGGTCGAGGGATCGAAACGCGGAATATGTTGCGGGTCTCCCGCATAAAAACTGACAGCGCTCGTTCGCACGGGAAGCCGCGTGAAAACTCCGATGCCCATGTTCCCCACCTTCCCGTCCGCTTCGCGCAACATGCTCGCCGAATAGCGAACGATCGGACCGATCGTATTTTCAAAGACAGGGATATCCCCCTCCATCAGCTCCTGAATGCAAACGACATCCGGTTTTTCCTTTTCCAAAAAAGGAAGCACCAGATCAAGGTGCTTTGAACATTCGATATTGATGGATACAAGCTTGATCATGTTTCTTTGGAAGACATACCGAGGGTTACCCTTTGCGTCCCATTGCGGCTTTGATGAAGGCGTTGAAAAGCGGGTGCGGAGAGAGCGGGCGGGCCTTGAGTTCGGGATGGAATTGCGTGCCGAGCATGAATGGATGATCTTTCTTCGAGAGCTCCGCGATCTCCATCAGATGTCCGTCGGGCGATCTGCCGGAGAACATGAGCCCCGCCTTGGCGAGCTGATCGATGTATTCGGGATTCACTTCGTAACGGTGGCGATGGCGCTCGGAAATTTTGGCACTTCCGTACGCCTCACGCGCATGTGTGCCTTGCGCGAGCTCGCATGGGTACGCGCCGAGGCGCATCGTGCCGCCATAATCCTTCTTCGCCAACTTTTCTATTTGCTCCGGCAAGATGGCGATGACCGGATATGGCGTCTTTTGATCGATCTCGGTCGTGTGAGCATTTTTGAGACCCGCGACGTGGCGCGCGTACTCCACTATCATGAGCTGCATTCCGTAGCAGAGGCCGAAATATGGGATCTTATTCTCTCGCGCAAAACGAATGGCGTGTATCTTTCCCTCGATGCCCGTCTCGCCAAAACCCCCCGGCACGATGATGCCATCATAGTGCTTCAGATCGCTCACCGACTTGGGGTCGTTTTGATACGTTTTGGAGTCGAGCCAATCTATCTGCACTTTTGCACCCTCGGCGTACGCTGAAAATTTTATCGCTTCGATGACGGAAAGGTAGGCGTCGGAGAGAATGAAGTCGCCGGAGTCGAAATATTTGCCAATGATGGCGATCTTGAGCTCCTTCTTGCCGCTGCGCGCCCGCTCGGCGAACGATTTCCACTCCGAAAGGTCTGAGGTCTTGGCACCGCGCTTGCCGAGCGCCCTCAGCATGATGTCGGAGAGATGATCACGCTCATAATTGAGCGGCACATCGTAGATGGAGCTGACATCGGGCGCGGAGATCACGTGATCAGCCTGAATGTTGCACGAGATGGCGAGCTTTTCCTTGCGGCGCTGGTCGAGTGGGTGTGTGGAGCGCGCAATGATGATGTCGGGCTGCACGCCGTAAGAATTGAGTGCGCGTACGGCGTTCTGTGTAGGCTTCGTTTTCATTTCTCCGAGCGTACCCGGCACCGGCAAATACGAAACCATAACGAAAATGACGTCTTTGGGATTCTTGAGGCGAAGGACGCGCGCAGCGTCGATGAAAAGAGCATTCTGGAAATCGCCTATCGTGCCGCCGATCTCCACCACGGTGACGTCGGAGCCGGCGATCATCGCAGAATGTTCGAAGCGACCGAGTATCTCATCGCGCACGTGCGGCACAGCCTCCACGCACTTGCCGCCGTATCCCAAATTACGTTCGCGCTCGATGACGGTCTTGTAGATCATGCCGCTCGTCATGTAATCCTCGGGCCCCAAGTCGCGCCCCAAAAAGCGCTCGTAGTTGCCCATGTCCTGATCCGTTTCGAGGCCGCTATCGAGCACGAATACTTCGCCGTGCTCGGTGGGATTCATCGTGCCGGCATCGACATTGAGATAGGGATCTATCTTGATGAGATTGACCTTGAGTCCGCGCGCGGAGAGCAGTTTGCCCACGGAGGCGGTCGCTATCCCTTTGCCGACGCCCGACATCACTCCTCCCACCACAAAAATATACTTATGACCTTTTGGCGCGCGCTTCATGGCTAGTAGACTATCACGAAGTCAGGTAGCGGCGAACTGCGAGAAAGGAGGAAATAGCGCCAAGTGCGACCCCCGAACCGACGATGGCGAAGAACAGCGTTACGAAGTTGCTGGTGAAAAAATCGAACACGTTGAAGGTGCCGAGGAATTGCTCCGAACTCGGGCCGAGCCACGCGGTCAGCGGATACAAAATAGTAAGTACGATGAGCCCCGCGACCGCGCCGTAGAGAATGCCACCGATCATAAATGGCCCGCGCACGTACCAGTGCGAGGCGCCGACGACGTTCATAATGCCGATCTCATCGCGCGCGGTATAGATGGCGAGACGGATGGTGTTGAACACGATGAGGAGCGATGCGATGCCGAGTATTACGGCGATGGCGGCGCCGAGCTTATTGGACGTCTGGATGATGTTGGTGAGGCGATCGATGGCGGTTTTATTTTGATAGAAATTGACCTTGTCGATGACGGAGCCGGGGCCCGAGGTCTGCGCCTGCTGGTCTTGCAGATATTTTGCTATCGTCTCGTATTGCGAGGTTTGCTTGGCGCGTATCTCAAGCGCGGCGCCAAGCGGATTCTCGCCGAGCGCATCGAGCGCTTGCATCGTAAGCTGATCGCTCTTGTGCCGATCGCGGAACTGCGCGAGCGCCTGATCGCGACTGATGTACGTGACCGTTGATACCTGCGGCAGCGCAGATAAGGCTTTTTGCATGTCTTGGATCTGCTGATCGGTCGCGGCAGTCGTGAAGTAGACCGTGACGTCGACTTTGTTGGTCAGTGATCGCAAAGTGGACTGAAGCGCTGCGCCGCCGATGAGCAGGAAAGAAAAGACAAAGAGCGTGATCGTCATCACGAGCACCGCTGCGAGCGAAATGAAACCGTTGCGGATGAATCCGATGAGACCGTAGCGTGCGACCCTCTTTAAGTTCATCCAAGCGGACATAGAAAATTCGTTGTACGTGGTACGCAATTCATAATACACCAGATTTTTTGATTATTTATGGCACAAGCGGACCCTGGCAGTATTTTGAGTCCATTACTACGCCGCGAATACATCCGGGGATAATAATGAAATGGCCAGTTAAAAAAAACGTAGCACCTTCAACGATCATGAAGATAAGAATTATGACAATGATCCCAAACCACCGAGACGTACTTTTCATTTTTATCTAGAGTGAGTATTTCCCCTGCTTGTCGTCGCGTATGACGCTGCCGTTTTCCATCACGACCACGCGGCGGCCGATGGAATCGACGACGTGTTTGTTGTGCGTAGCGAGGATGACGGTCGTGCCGAGGTCGTTGATCTTCTTCAATATCTCCACGACGTCGTGCGTATTGATGGGATCGAGATTGCCTGTGGGCTCGTCGGCAATGAGCACGTCGGGCTGATTGACGATGGCGCGCGCGATAGCGACGCGCTGCATCTCGCCGCCCGAGAGCTCGCGGGGGAAACTCCATATCTTTTCGCTGAGGCCGACCAGATCGAGCACGTGCGGCACATCGGCTTGGATATCTTCATCGCTTCGGCCCGCCACTTCGAGCGCAAAAGCGATGTTTTCGTACACGTTCTTCGTCGGCAAAAGGCGGAAATCCTGAAAAATAGTGCCGATGTTGCGGCGCAATTCCAAAAGCTCGCCGTTGCGCAGCGAGCCGATATCGCGCGAGCCAAAATAAATGGCTCCCGCTGTGGGCTGTATCTCGGCAAAAAGCATCTTCAGCAATGTCGTCTTCCCCGCTCCCGAATGGCCGACAACGGAAACGAACTCCGACGGCTCAATATTAAGCGTTACATCATGCACCGCCGGCGGCGCACCATTCAAATACACCTTACTGACTTTATCGTAGTAAATCATGAAGCGAACAAGCATTCATTATACCGTCTGGGGTCGATTTGGGAAAACAAAAAAGGCCGGGGTGTCCCGACCTTGAGTGTACTGATCAATCCGCAGCGGCAAAGAGGTCGTTGAGATACTTGGCATCAGCACACGCTGCGTCCCAACACTCCTTCATCTTAGGATTGTATTTGTAGAGATAGCTCTGCAGGCACTTTTCCCCATACTCCTGCGTGACGCTGAGCTCTTCGACAGAAATACCGGCCATAAGTGCGTGCGCGGTCAACGCTTCGGGTAAGTTTCCCACCATCCGATCATCTCGTTTGTCGTGCGAAAATCGCGCAGAGCGGAGCAGTGCTTCCCTACGTAGTTTTCCCAGCTCACGCCGCGATATGACGTTCTCCCACGGCAGACCCGTGCGCTCACATGAGCGCACTATAAAATGAACGATGTTGTCGACTGCCGCCACCCATGGAGCGTTTTTTAAGTGCTCGACACATTCAGGGACCAGCACCAGCGCATGCATAGCCAATCGTAGAAGGTATTTCCTCGGATCGGGCCCACACACTGCACTCCACGCCTCGTCCGACGATGCGTACATTTGAAGCAGTATCCCCTCCACATCGGTGGCACGAAACGAACCGGGCACTTGCATCAAGAGCGTGCGAACGAACTGGGTCTCATTCTCGGACATGTCGTCCTCCTCATATCTTTGTCCGACCGGACCATACCACTTTGAATAACTTCGGTCAAATATTTGTACAAGGCAAACCCTGTTATAGTGTGGCTCCAGCTTAATCTCAAAAAGGGACAGCACATGGTCAGGTTGTTTGCGCTTTTGGCGTTGCTTGGTGGTAGCTTAATTACAGCAGTACCCTCGCAGGCACTGCCGGGAGAAAAAATCGAAACCGACAGAGCTCTTCTTGATCTCAACCTTCGGGTCGCGCAAGAGATATACTCCGCCGTGCAGACGGAGACATGCACCGATATTCTCATCGAGGGTCAGTTGCGAAGTATCGCGAGACAGGATGTCGCGACGATCAAGGCGCAGGTAGCGGAGATCCGTAAGTCCGTCCCGAGCGAGAGCGTCCTTCAAGCGCTTGTCGAACGCAGTGAACTCGAGCAATGGAACCTCAGGCATTTACTCGCTCTTTGCGAATGAGCGAACGATTGAAGGCGGCACACTGTGCCGCCTTTTTTTATTCGATGCTTTTTCGTTGCACTCGCCAGCCTATTTTGCCGGACGGGCGGTTATGCCCATTTTGCTGTAGAGCTTATGGCCGTCGAATGTCCGCCACGTCATCTTGAGCCACACGACATATTCTGGCTTTGGCCAACGGCTACCGCTGATTTCAGCGTTTTTCCAATCTTCGTATTCTTCGATGATGTCGAAGCGCAGAAATGTCTCACGTGGCCTGATGTAATTGACTGCTCCGACGAACCCGTAGCCGGACTCGCGACTTAAGCTGCTGGTGAAGAGTCGCGTCTGTGGACCAACGCTGTTGCCATACTGCGAATTCGTGCCGTCGTAGGTAGTCACGACCTCGAAATGCTCGTCGACGCCGGAATCAGTGTACGGAGTTCCTTCCGGACTGTCTTTTGGCCGCGATCGCAGAACGCACCCGTTTTTCCGGGTCACTGAAATGGAAAACCCCGGCACATGCGATGCCGCTTTCGGGGTCCAGCTCTGTAACGCCGGAGGCCTTCGAGTAAACAACCCAGTCAACCGAGATGGTATCTCACGCAGCTGAAGCATGACACTCTCCTTCTGTCTGGTTATCTGGCAAGACAATACAACAATATCTTTATCGAGTCTATAGACTCTTCTCTGCATCAATGAACGCCTGAATGTCGCCTTCGAGGACTTTTTCTACGTTGCGCTCTTCGTGGTCGGTGCGGTGGTCTTTAACCAGCTGGTATGGATGAAGAACGTAGGAGCGTATCTGACTTCCCCACTCTATTTTTGTGCTAGCGCCGGTCGAAAGGCCACGGCTCTCCGCTGCCTGCGCTGCTTCGCGCATTTGGTAGAGCTTGCCGCGTACCATTTCGAGCGCTTTTTCGCGATTTTGAAGTTGCGAGCGCTCGGAGGTGACGTGCACAGAAATGCCGGTCGGTTTGTGCGTCATGCGCACTGCAGTGTCCCTTTTATTCACATTCTGTCCGCCAGGCCCGCCGCTGCGCGCGACGGTGATCTCGAGCTCGCCCTCGGGAATGTGCAGGTCGCCCTGGTCGGGCAGCTTCGGCAACACCTCCACCAATGAGAACGAGGTCTGCCGTTTGCCAGCGGAATTGAACGGCGACATGCGCACCAAGCGATGCACACCCCCCTCTTTTTTCAGAGCACCATACGCACCGCTGCCCGCTATTTCAAACGACACACTGCGAAATCCACCCATCGAATTCTCATTGGCAGAAAGCAACCCGGTATTCCATCCGCGCGAAGCTGCGTATTTTTTGTACATCGTGAAAAGAATGCGTGAAAAATCCTCGGCATCGTCGCCGCCGGCCCCTGAAACTATCGTCATAATGACGTCGCTTTTGTCGTATCCTCCACCACCTGCGAGCTTCTGCTTCAAGTCCTGATATTCCTTCAGCGTAGCCTGCGCCTTGTCCTTGTCGCTCCAAAAGTCGGGGCTTGCCATCGCCGCCTCTATCTCCTCTATCTTGAGCTCAATGGCTTCCTTATTCATCGCTGAAGTATATGCAAAAACGAAGCCCGCCGAAAGCGGCGGGCAGAAAGATCAAAGCGGAGCCTCGAGTTCGGCTTTTACGCTGGAATTCTCGACCTCGACGGGAATGCCGCGCCTGAGTGCCAATTCGTAGCACATACCCATTTCTTCGGTAACGTGATCCCCGAAGATAAGCACCTTATCCGGAGGGAATTTTTTGAATATCTCGTGAAGATCTCCGATGTCCATTGCATGTTCCATGAACCGGATCTTCGTCCCGCGCACCGTCATGTTGCCACGCTTGCCGTTTGCCATGTCTCTCTCCTATAAGAACCTGCGGACACTGTACTTACTGCCGTGGTTTTTGCAAACGCATCGATGAAATATATGCGAGCGTTACGAGAATGAGGCCTATCGAGCCCGTGATCGGCTCGGGAAAATCCACGAACATGCTCGCGAGCATCGAGCCCGCGAGGCCGATGATGGCCCAGTGCGCTCCGTGCTCGATGTATATCAACCCATCAAGCACGCGGTTGCGCACCATATAAAGAGTTAGAGAGCGCACGAAATACGCGCCGGAAGCAAGGCCGGCGATGATGACCGGCAGCTGTGTCGAGAGCGCGAAGGCACCCACCACGCTGTCGAGCGAGAATGCGGAATCCAGGATGTTGAGATATGCAAAAAGCACGAAGCCGGTGTGATGCATCTGGAGCGACTTTGCACCGAAAGCACTGATTATCCCCTGCAATAGTACGAAGAGGATGACGCCGGCAAGGCCGGAGAAAAGAATGACCGCGCGCTGCTCCGGAATGAGCGCTGCGATGATAAAGAGGATCATGAGCGCGATACCTATCTCCACCGCTTCTATTTCTCCGAGCGAGGCCAGCCGCTTCTCAATGGATTGGAGCCAATGCACTTCTTTTTCTTTGTCGAAAAAATATCGAAGGCCCACGAGCGTGAGGAAAATGCCGCCAAATGAGTAGATGATGTAGTGGGCACTCTGGAGTAGCGTGCCGTAGTGCGCCGGATCGGAGAGTGCTATGCGTCCGATGACGAATACCGAGGCACCTGTCGAGACGGCGACGATGAGGAGCGGTAGTATCGCGCGCGTGATGACCACCGAGAAAAGTATGCCCCACGTGAGAAATCGCCGCTGCCATTTTTCGGAGAGCTGCGTCAGTACTTTTGCATTGACGACGGCATTGTCGAAGGAGAGTGTCACCTCGAGCACGACGAGCAGCATCGCCGTGCCAAGAGCCCATGACCCGCCCCACGCGTAGACTGCAATGAGAGCAAACAGCGTAAATATCGCCGGCGCGGCGAATGCTTTGAGATATCGCTGACCAACCATCGCAATAGTATACCGTAGGCTCTATTATTTTGAGCCGCCTCGGAGAGTTGAAAGCCGACGCTCCGGTCGGCTCCCCGACCCGACAGGTCGGCGTCGGGGCCGGGGACCTTATCTTTACGAAAGATACGCTCTACCAAAGCCGACGCAAGGTCGGCTCCCCGACCGCTTCGCGCGTCGGGGCTGAGCTTTTGAGCCGCCTCCCGGGATTGAACCGGGGACCTTATCTTTACGAAAGATACGCTCTACCAACTGAGCTAAGGCGGCTTACGAACGTTAGAATATCGCAGATTTGACTTCTCTCAAAGAGATAGGTAACTTGCGGTCAGACAAGGGAGGTAGTAAATGATCACGGCAGAATTTTCGACCGGCGAGTATATTGATACCGACGATCCGCTCCGAATAGGCGGCATGGTCAAGGAGGAGATCCGCCAAGAACTCGAGTCCCTTTTGAAGGAGGGTTTCGGCGAGGACAAGGCCGTTACGCGTGAAGCGTTCGACGCCGTCCTGCGCTGCGAATATCGCTCTGTGTGTCCGATATTCGTGTATTACGTGAACACAGAAAAAATGGGATTGGATCTCGTTGCGTACGGCGAACTACACGTCCTGACCACCGCCTTGGGAAAATATGGATTCATCGAGAATATCGTGGTGAAAAAATCCTTTCGCGGCTGCAAGCTCGGCATGCATGTCATGCAAAAACTTATTACGGCTGCACGGCACATGCACCTCAACAATGTCGAACTCACTTCCGCTACGCACAGGGTCGAGGCGCACGCTCTATATAAGAAACTGGGATTCAGAACACGCGACACGAACGTGTTCGAACTTGATCTTACTTGATATTCGCCCATCATGCGCCGCATGGTGGGCTTCTTTTTCGTGAGCCGAGAACCGGGATTGAACCGGTGACCTCGTCCTTACCAAGGACGTGCTCTACCAACTGAGCTATCTCGGCGGAATCCTCACAATCATCGTCTTCAGCTCGGCCCACCAAAGCCGACGCAAGGTCGGCTCCCCGACCGCTTCGCGCGTCGGGGCTGAGCTATCTCGGCGATACGACGAGAATATCACGACACTTGATACTCCCACAATCTGTCGATGATGGGCGCTGCGCTCTCGTCGTTGATGGCGGAGGGGCCGATCTGCGCATGGGCAAAAAGCTGATCCTCTATTTCATGCGCCGATTTCTTGAGTGCGATGAAACCGGCCTCTTCGTAATATTCCCTATCACCGCGCGAGAGGTAGCGCTCGCGCGTGCTCACGAGCCGCTCTTCGAGCGAAAGCACGCCGTGCGGGCCTACTCTGCAATCAGCGTACTCAACGATCTTTTGCTCCCATGAATCGGCCGCGGCTGTCTTCGCCATGCTACCGAATCCTATGCCGTCGATGAGCGCGACCACCGGCGGCGGTAGCTGCAACTCCTGCGCTATCTTCACATTGGCCTCGTGCGACTTGTTGCCGTACTTGGCGATGAACTCGTCTTTGACACCTTGCCAATATTCCACGCCCTGCGGTTCCAAGAATTCGGGAAACTGCGCGAAGTCGGATTTGATGAGATTGCCCATGTCGTGAAAAAGACACGCGAGCACGATGGTGCGCTCGCGCAGGGGCTGGTCGAAATGCGAGAAGACGAGCTCGGCCACGGCCGCGACGCGCATTTGATGCATCTGCAAACCGGGCATAATGCGGTATGCGGCATAGACCTCACGCACGTTCATACACCCTCCAGCTGCTTCCACATGTGCTTACCGCTGTCCTCGACGGTAAATTTATTCGCAAGGCAGTAATTGACCAGATCGTCGCTTGGCACTTCCGTATCGATGGCCAAGCGCCCCGCTTTTTTTATTCGCATGTAATCTTCGAGCTGGATCATGAGCGCATCGATGACGCTTTGTGCCTGCGCACCGTCATCAAATCGAAGCCGCGTGATCCTGATCCCCCCTTCCATTTTTGCGACCGTAAGATAGCCGGCGACATGCTCGCCCTCATGCACGACGAACATCCTCTCTGCGGATTCCTCTTGCCCGAAAGAATCCGCGATGTCTTTCATCTCCGGTGAGGGATCGGCTTCGTGATCCTGCATATTGAGCGCGTTGACCTTGAGGCTGCGTATCGCAGAAGAATCTGCCGCCATTCCCGCATTGAATTTCTTGGCGATGAGTTCTTTTGACTCGCTTTTTGAAGGCGGACTCTGTCGCATCTCCCCGCCCGATGGATTTTTCATGTGTGCATTGTAGCACTGCCCCCTACCCCAAGTGCAATGCGTGCAAAATGGATTGCGCAATGAGGATAAAAGCGCTGAAAATGTCCACGATGAGCTTCAAAAACAGTCCAAATGCTTGAAAAATCAAGGCGAAAACCGATGAAAGCGTGTCCATGCCGACACTATAGCATATTGAGTTAAAGCCAATTTTTGCTAAGATGGCCTCGCTGGCCCCACCGCAGCAATGCGGGCGTAGCTCAATTGGTTAGAGCACTCCCCTGTCACGGGAGAGGTTACGGGTTCGAGTCCCGCCGCTCGCGCAAAAATAACGAGGACAACGCGAAGCGTTGGCCGACTATATTTTTGCCGTCGAGTGGCGGGACTCGAAAGGAATCGGCGCGGGACCCGCGAGCACGCGGGACGCCGATTCCAGGGCCGAGCGGAGAATTGTCGCGACGGCGACAATTCGAGCGCTTGGCCGCGTCCCGCCGCTCGCGCAAATTAGATACAAAAAAAAGGTACACGCGTGGTGTACCGTCAGTTCTTTCATTGCTCAACCTTACCAACCGAGACAACCTGTCCCGTGAGGAAAAGCATGACCCCGACGCCGAAGGTCCAAATGAGAAATTGCAGACTTCCTTGCCGGATCTCCCAATTCGCGGAGTCGATCCACACGGACGCGCCCCAAGACTGCAGTCCGCCGAGCGACCACGCTGCATCGAGCCCGAGTAAGGAGAATTGGATGATCACGAGAACTAAAATGACTGCCACATACGTGCATAGGCCGATCCCGGCCATCACGTTGCCGACCTTCTTTCGAGCACGGTTTAGTTCGCTGAGCTTTCTCATAGAAATCCTCTCGGTGACCTAGGTTGCTTATATCATAGGAGAAAGCATGGCTCAATGAGATCAATAACACAAAAAAATTGACCCCGCCTAATGGTGAACGGGGTCGAATATGAAGTCGTTACGCCTTTTCTACGAACCGTCTGCGAACGAGGATCGTGATGATGAGAATGGTCGTGAGCGACATTATCCACGCTGACACTCCGATCGCTTCGAACGTCGTGTGCTGCGTGGATAGCATCTGAAAGAGGCACGCAAGCCACACCATTATCCACGGGATAACTGGTTCGCTGTACGGTTGCACGATGGTCTTCCAATACATCGGCAAAGCGCCGGCGGTGAGCGCGACGAGCGATGCGAGCAACATCCACGACGGCGTTCCGCCAAAGTGATATGCCGCCAACATGGTAAGCCCTACACCTAGAGCCACGCACACGTCGGCAAGCGACCACGGGATGAGCTTCTTTTTCCACACCCCCACAGCGAGGATAAGTGCGATGCCGATGCAAGAACCAAGCATCTGGTACGAGAACTCCCCCGCTTGGTACATGAAGTACCAGCGAAGTGCGTCGAGCGAACCCCAGATCGTCCATGTGGAGAATGAGGGCCGTATCTTGGGGTCATGCCACACCGAATAAATGTACGGCACATTGCTGAGCACATTGGTCGTCGCAGCGAGAAGTCCGAAAATGTTCATCTACCGCTCCGTTTCAAGAAGCTGTTTTACCGAACGCGATAGTACACCATTTTCCGTGAATTGTAACGACGAAGCCTGTTCACCCGCTTTTCAGCACGCACGTTTTAATGTGGAACCATATGATAAACGGCATAGATATTACGACCTACTTACAAGCTATGTGGTATCAGTTCGTGACTTTTATCCCCTCGCTCCTCGGAGCAATAGTGGTCTTTGTCATAGGCGTTGTGCTCGCCTATATCGTCGCGGCTGTCGTGCGTCGCGTCATTCAGCTCACCGGCATCGATGAGTGGGTGGACCGCGCCAACATCAACAGACGCCTCAGCCTCGAGGGTTCACGGTATGCACTCGTGTCACACATGCTCGCGTCTATCGTGAGATGGGTGATCATTATCGCCGCTCTCGGAGTCTCGGCGGATGCGCTGCAACTCCCCGGCGTGCGCGAATTCATCGGTACGATACTGGCATATATTCCCAATGTCATCGTCGCCATCGTCATACTGACCATCGGTATCATCGCATCGCAGATCGTTTCCGAGCTCATCGGCGTCGGAGAAACGGCGATGGGCCTCTCCCCTCGCGTACGCCGCACGCTCGTGCAAGTGGCAAAATATTCCATAATCGTGTTCTCCATCATGGCTGCGCTCTTCCAGCTGAATATAGTGCCGCAGCTCATCGAGATAGCGTTCGCAGGATTGGTACTCGCACTCGCGCTCTCATTTGGACTCGGCGGCCGCGAGCATGCGGATAAATGGATAGCAGACCTGAAAAGCCGCGCTTAAACCAACAACTTAAACCAACAAACTGAAAGCCGCGCCCTTGAAGGGCGCGACTTTCTATCCACTCGTGCTCTCATTTCATGTGCAAGTGGGCCGTATAATTTGAGTACACATGAAAGGTGCCAAAAGAGGCTTCACTCTTATCGAATTGCTCGTTGTCATTGCACTCATCGGCCTTTTCGCGACCGTCGTGCTTTTTTCCGTCTCGTATGCGCGCGAGCGCGCGCGCCAATCCAAAGCGCGCAGCGAGATGTCGCAGATCATGCGCTCGGCCGAGCTGGTGTATTCGGAATATACGCGCTATCCCAACGACCTTCACGGCCAAGGCGGCGTCTTTTGCCTCAAAGATGTCGTCCTCGATCCAAATAATGGCAGAAAGTGGAGCGATTTCATCGGCGCTTGCAACGACCCGTACGGTCATCCGTATGAATGGGACAACATCTGCAAATCCACCGGCCTGCCGCGCAATGGCAATACGAGCTGTCCTGTCGATTCCGACGGCGACGGCGGTCCTATCGGCATCGTCATGGACGGTGCGAACGGCGTCAACGACGGATGCACCGGCGATGACATCTGCATCGGGGATCGCGGCCACGCTATTTTCGGATGGGCCAACGTCAATCAGTCCGGCACGAGCGGAGTGGGCGCCATCGGCTCAGGCCCGATGTGCATCGCGACCATCTCCTCGTGCAGCGGGCTCTCCCCCCTCGGATGCATTTCGCGTAGCGGCTGCACGCTCGGCAATTCGAGCTGCACCGGCACGTTCACGGGCTCGTGCAGCGGACTGAACCAAACGAGCTGCGGCGCGCAGGCTGGCTGCTCGTGGACAGCTTCCGGTACGTGCGGCGGCACGCCGAGCACCGCTTGCACTTCGCTTGGAACGCAAACATCCTGCCAAGGCGCATCGGGATGCAGCTGGAACATCACATCGTCTTGTGGCGGCAACGTCTCATGCTCGACGTACAACTCCGATCAGTCGACATGCACCGCCAGCGGCTGCTCGTACGGCAGCAGTTGCACCGGCTCGTATTCATGTACCCAATGGAACGGCACCAACTCCGCGACCTGCACTACGGGCCACCCCGGCTGCACATGGAGCACGGGCGGTGGGGGCAAGTGCAACGGCGGCTCGCTTTCATGCACCTCATTTTCGCAATCGTCATGCACGCCGACCGGCTGCAGTTGGTCAGCTGCATGTACCGGCGCACCTTCATGTACATCTTTTCTCTTCGCGCAGTGCAACAGCACGAGCGGCTGCTCGTGGGGCGGCACCGGCTCGTGCGGCGGGTCGGCCAATTGCGGCTATACGTCGCAAACATCCTGCACTGCATCTAGCGGATGTACGTGGAGCGATACGTCGGCATGCATTGGCACGCCCACGCTCAGCTGCGGACAATTCAGCGATCAGATCTCGTGTCAGGCGCAAACGACATGCACATGGGCCAGTGGGACGTGCACCGGCAGCGCTTCTCCATGCACGAGCTACGCAACGCAACTTTCGTGTTCCCAGCAATCCGGTTGCTCGTGGCAGTGAGTAAAATTCTTCCTCGCTTCATGCACGCGCAGGTATGCTGGGCGAATGAAATTTGACGGGCGGCTCTCAAAAACCAGACGAGAACTGCAGAAAACCGTGCACCCCACGCGCGCTCCGCGGCTCGAGGGCAAAGTGCAAAACGCACGTTTGCCGAAACATAAACCCAAAAAAACCATCTCCGCGATGCATTCCCATAAGAGACAGGGTTATACTGAACGGCAACGGAAGGATTATCAACTGCCAAGTAAACATCACTGAACATGGCCAAAGAGCGCGCTCGTTTGCTGCAAAGTGAGGACGTGGCGGAAGGGACCAAGGCTTTTTATTTTGAAAAGCCCGCGGGATTTAGTTTTGTCGCCGGACAATCGATAGACCTTACGCTCGTGGAGCCGCCTGAAACTGATACCGAGGGCAACATGCGCGCGTATTCTATCGCGGCAGCGCCGCACGAAGAACATTTGATGATTGCCACGCGCTTACGCGACACGGCCTTCAAACGCTCTATCGCAAAACTACCCATCGGTACCGAAGTGCAGATAGAAGGGCCGTTCGGTTCATTTACGTTGCACAATAATAGCGAGAAACCTGCAGTATTCCTGACCGGCGGGATAGGTATCACAGTCGTACGCTCTATCGTGCTCGACGCCGCGCACCGAGCGCTCACTCATCGCATATTTGTCTTTTATTCCAATCGCCGACCTGAAGACGCCGTCTTTCTTGAAGAATTTAGTTCGCTCGCAACCCAGATGCCAAACCTTACGTTCGTGCCGACGATGACGCAGATGGAAAATTCGGCGCATACATGGTCGGGCGAGACCGGCTATATCACCAAAGAAATGATAGAAAAACGCCTGCCCGACATGCATTCCGCCATCTATTATCTCGACGGCCCCATGAGCATGGTCAATGCCATGCGCACGTTGCTTGTGGATGCACATATCGATACCGACAACATCAAGACGGAAGAATTTCCGGGGTATTGATCTGTTCCGAGTGCGGGCATACATGGTTTCTGCGAACCTCCCGCGTGATTTGAACTATGCGAAACGACATATCGCGGCGGTGATAGTTGTCCGAACGTGCACTTCCATTCCCGTTCGCAGGGGCCATGTATGCCCGCGCTCACTCTTATCAAACGAGGCACTTCTCAGAGCTCGGCGAGCTTAAGCCACCCGTTCGCGCGAGAGAGCAAACTGGTATACCGTGTACGTATGGGACTAACCGCTAACACCTTGGCGGCGGCCGAGCAGTCACTACTTGGCAAAAACGTCGGCCTGAAAGGATTCCTCCCCTTCGTCGGACCCGCCATCATCGCATCCATCGCGTACATGGACCCTGGCAATTTTGCGACCAACATCCAATCCGGCGCGAAATTCGGCTACATGTTGCTCTGGGTCGTCGTCGCGGCCAATCTCATCGCGATGCTTTTTCAGGCGCTCTCGGCCAAGCTCGGCATCGTCACGGGCAAGAGCCTCGCGACGCAGTGCAAAGAACATTTCCCGCCGGCACTGGTGTATTTCATGTGGGGCGGCAGCGAGGTGGCGGCGATGGCCACGGACCTCGCGGAATTCATCGGCGCGGCTGTCGGCCTCACGCTCCTTTTCCATGTGCCGATAATGCTATCGCTCTGTATAGTCGCCATCATCACGTACGGAATTCTTCTTTTGCAGGGATATGGATTTCGCCCGATGGAAGTCGTCATCGCGAGCTTCGTTTCTCTCATAAGCTTGAGTTACCTTGCTGAAATATTCATAACGAAACCCATGTGGGGCTCTTTTGCATATCACGCTGTCGTGCCGCAGCTCGCCGGTACCGAGAGTCTCTTGCTCGCGGTCGGTATAGTGGGCGCGACCGTCATGCCGCACGCGGTGTACCTTCATTCCTCTCTGACGGCGGGCAGAGTGCCGACGCACAACGACGAAGAAAAAAAACGCGTGTTGCGATATTCCAATACCGAAGTGCTCATAGCGCTCGGCATGGCGGGCTTGGTAAACATGGCGATGGTCGCGATGGCTGCAGCGGTCTTCTATACGACGGGTAATCAAAGTATTTCGAATATCGAGACAGCGTATCACACGCTCGAGCCGCTCATGGGCATCGCCGCAGCGGGCATATTCTTACTTTCATTGCTCGCTTCGGGCATTTCGAGCTCGGTCGTCGGCACAATGGCGGGACAAACGATAATGCAGGACTTCGTGAACTTCTCGATACCGCTGTGGCTGCGGCGACTCATCACCATGCTCCCCTCTTTTATCGTCATCGGATATGGCATCGACGCCACGCAAGCGCTCGTGGTGAGCCAAGTGGTCTTGAGCCTCATTTTGCCGATACCCGTGATCGCGCTCCTCTATCTCACGGCACGTCGCGACGTGATGGGCAATTTTGCAAATAGCATGCTCACCAATGTCGGCGCAGTCGCTGCTGCGTGCATCGTCCTCGTACTCAATTCATTCCTTATATTACAAACACTCGGCGTATCACTTTTTGCTTTTTGAACAAAAGAAGCGGCCCCCGCCAAGGGCGGGGGCCGCGATCCGCTCTACTTACGTTCCACGCTGGAATGTCATCGGACGATCTGAGGAGGTCGCGCCAACAGCCCAAAGGGAGAGGCCTGCGATCACAATACCCGTAACCACGA
>CAZHOB010000017.1:0-27419 GCA_964534465.1 uncultured Candidatus Saccharibacteria bacterium | reverse complement strand
CGGCGGTGGTCGTTGCATTTTGTGCCACGACGAGATTGTCGATGACGCTTGGGGCGCTGGCGGTGGAGGAGGCGTAGAAGGCGGTCTGGAACCATTCAGGTGTGGTGGTGGCGCGGGTCGTGGTGCCGAAGGTGGTGGCGGTGGTCCATACGTTGCCGTATCCGAGCTTGCCGGCGAAGGTGGCGAAGTCTGCGGCTGCGAGACATCCGGCGACTGACGCTGTTGCTGTCGTACAACCGAGTGAGTTGTTGGAGAACGTGAGCGGTGATGAGATGGTCGCGCTTGTGATGGAACCACCTGCGCCGGCAAGGAGGCCGCCGAGCGTGGTCGAGCCGGTGCCGCCGAAGTTGACGGCGAGGGTGGATGAACCGGAGACGACCCCCGTGGCACCTCCTATTAATAGAGCGTTTTGGATGTTGGAGACGGTGAGGTTGCTCGTGCTCGCAGTGCCGTTGATGAATGCATTGCCAAGACTGTCGATACGGAAGAGCGTGGTCGTCGCGCTCGCGGTCGAGCTTGCGATGACGAACGCGTTCGTGTTGGTATCGCCGCTATTCAAGCTGATCGAGAACTTGCCCCACGGTGTGCTCGTGCCGATGCCGATATTGCCATTTAATACCGGCGATGAGGATACAGAGCTGCCGTTGTAGAGATTGGAGCCGTAGAGCACGTTGCCGATGTTGAGTTGCTGATTGCCTGTCGCGCGTGGCACATCTACGTTGGAACCAAGGACAATGTTGTTGGAGCCATCGGAAATATTCTTGCCGGCCTGATAGCCGAGAGCCAGGTTGTTGTTGCCGCTTATGTAATTTTGGAGAGCGCTTTCGCCGAGCGCGACGTTTTGCCTACCGCTCACCGTGCGATTGCCCGCATACGAGCCAAGCATCGCATACGCGCCGACGGCAGTATTGTCACTCGTGGATGTCGCGCCCTGCATCGCGTAGGAGCCGAGCGACACGTTGTTGCTTCCGTATATGAGCAGCTCCGAGGCTCTGTCACCGAATGCGTTGTTGTCAGCGCCGCCGAGAAATTGATAGAGAGTGAGCGTGCCGATCCCGGTGTTGTCGGTGCCAGTCGCCAAGCCGAGGAGCGATTGGTAACCGATAGCGATATTTTCAGTGCCGGTGAAATTGGAGCTGTTGCCCTGAAGCGCCTGATACCCAAGCGCGACGTTGAGCGAAGTAGTGGTCGCATACTGCATTGCCTGATAGCCGAAGGCGGAGTTGTTTGTGCCGGTTGTGATACTCGAAAGCGCATCGAGACCTAATCCCAGGTTGGCGATGGTGGCCGAGGTGGAGGCGGAGAGCAATGTGCGGCCGCCGAGCGTGATGACAGAATTTGTCGCCGTCGTCTGATCGGCGAGATTCAGAAGTCCGTTGGAATTAAAACTCGAGGTCGCCGTGCCGCCGAACCATGCATTGTTAAACACGGAAAGATTGGTGGTGGATGCATTGATGAATGTCGAGGCTTGCGTGGTCGAAGTAGCCGTGAAGTATTGAGCGGTGTTCTGCCCGTATGTTGTCGCAGCGCCGTTGGTAACGACATTGCCGCGGAAGAGCGAATTGCCGAGGACCTCGAAAATGTTGCCTGTGGTAGATGTCGCATTGGTACCGAGCACGAGGATGTTGGACTGCGTAGTCGGGAAGATGATCATGTTGTTGGTCGAGGTCGAGAAGATGCCGGCAGCGCCGGAGGAGGAATCATCGGTGCCGCAGATGACATTGCCGGATGCATCGGTCTGGAGAAGCTGGGTGGCACCGGCGCAGCTCATTCCCGTGAGTTTGAGCGCGGCCACTTCCGCCGCCACTGAGTAGAGTGAGCCCGCATAGACGCCCCTACTGAATGTCGAGGTTCCTTGTCCGCCGACATTGAGCACGCCCGCGATGGTGGTCGAGCCTGTATTTGATACTTGGAAAAGAGTAGTCGTCGCGCTGGCTGTCGAAGATGAAATGACGAACGCGGTCGTGTTGGTGTCGCCATTATTCAGCGAGATGGAGAACTTGCCCCACGGCGTACTCGTGCCGATGCCGATAGCGCCGGATGTAGGAAGTTGGAAAGAGGAGGTCGTCGCCGGAAGCGTGCCGAAGAGGAGGTTGCCAATGTTGAGCTGATTGTTGCCCGACAGATTCTGGAACCACAACTGATTGCCCACGCCCACGTTGCCGTTGCCTGTCGTGAGGTTTTGGACGGTGTTCTCGAAATTGCCGAGGAGGATGTTGTAATTGCCGGTCGAAACATAGCGGCCGGCGCGATAGCCGAGGAGGATGTTGGAAGTGGTCGTGCCGGTGAGAGAGTCTCCTGCAAACGTGCCGACTATCGTCTCGTCGACGGAATTGTGTGTATTGCCCCAGCCTGCGGAGTAACCGACCGCGACGGAATTTTGCGAGTTCAATGAATCAAAGAGTGCGAGTTCACCGACGCCCACATTTTGAATGCCGGTAACGTTGCCGTTCATGGCCACTTCGCCGAGCGCCGTGTTGTCGGTGCCGACGGTATTGTTTTGGAGCGCCGCAGCTCCGACCGCGGTATTCCAGCCGCCGGAAATGTCGCTCGCGAGCGCGCGATAACCGAACGCCACATTATCGACTCCCGAAGTATGGTTGCCAAAAGCTTGCTCACCGAGTGATATGTTTTGGTCGGTCGACGACACCTTCAGGAGTGCTTGGCCATTCAGATTGAACAGACTTGTGGTGGCCGCGAGATTCTGTGTGAGATTAATGGTCTTCGAGAAAGTGGTGGAGCCGGAGAACGTGTTGTTGTCGGAGAGAAGCGTCGATGATGCCGAGCTGCCGACACAGGTGCCGTTGACCGCGAAGCAGCCGCGGCTGATATTAATGCCGCCGCCGAATGTCGATGTCGCGCCGGTCGCGAGGTTGAGCACGCCTGCGATAGTGGTCGACGCGCCGACATACAGATTGCCGGTGTTGCTCACTTGGAAGATTGTCGTCGTCGAGTTCCCTGTCGATGACGCGATATTGAAGAGATTCAGATTGGTGTCGCCGACATTTGCAAAGATGGTAAGTTTTGCATTGGGCGTACTTGTGCCGATGCCGATGTTGCCGTTGACAACGGGAGCGCTTGAGACGGTAGGTGAGCTGCCGGAGCTTGAGTATACGCCGGTACCGTAGAGCACGTTGCCGATGTTGAGCTGGTTGCTACCGGTGATCTTCGGTGCGTCGACATTGGCACCGAGGATGATGTTGCCCGCACCGGTCGTGACATTGAAGCCGGACTGATAGCCGAGGAAGGTGTTGTAGTCGGAGTTGTTGCTTGCTTTGTTGCCGGAGTTGTAGCCGACGTACACACCGCCTTGGTTGTAGTAGTGAGTGCCGCTTCCGTATGCAGCGCCGGAGCCCACGGCGACGGAGCTCGTCGGTGAGCTGTTGAGGCTGAGGGCACTCTGACCGATTGCAGTGTTATCCGTGCCGGTGAAGCTTTGCCAGAGCGCTGATTCGCCATACGCGGCGTTGCCGAAGCCGCTTATGTTGTTAGTCATGGTGCCGAGGCCAAAGGCATCGTTGTCATGGCCGCTGATGTTGTTGTCGAGAACGTAGGTACCGACGCCGGTGTTTTGGTAACCGCTGACGTTGCTCTCCATTGCAAAGCCGCCGATGGCGACGTTTTGGAATCCGGTGGTGTCGGCCCCAAGCGCATGGTCACCGACAGCAGTCTCCAGTTCGCCCTGCGCGTGGCTGCCAAGCGCGTACGCACCAACACCGATGTTTTCCACTGAAGAGGAAGCAACGATGAGCGGCGCGCCGCCGAGCGTAATGACAGAATTCGTCGCCGTCGTCTGGTCGGCGATGTTGAGAAGTCCATTGGAATTGAATGACGAGGTGGCTGATCCGCCGAACCATGCGTAATTGAAGACGGAGAGATTGGTGGTGGACGCGGCGGAGAATTTCTGGAGCGCGCTCCATGTCTGCACGAGCGTGGTCTTGGCTATAGTCGAGGAAGCGATGATCCAATAGTCGGCAGATGTCGTCGAGAAAATACCGTTGAGATTGAGACACGTGCCGCCGACTGCGAAGCAGCCTCTATTAATAGAGAGTCCGCCACCGAAGGTGGAGGTGGCATTCGTCGCAAGATTGAGCACGCCGGCGATAGTGGTCGAGCCGGTGTTGCTCACTTGGAAGAGAGTCGTCGTCGCGCTGCCGGTCGAAGAGGCGATGTTGAAGAGCGAGAGATTGGTGTCGCCGGATGCGGCGAAGACGGAGAGCTTGGCGTCAGGCGTGGTCGTGCCCACGCCGACGTTGCCCGCGCCGGTGATAGTGAGGCGGCGCGTGGCGTTGGTGTAGAGCGAGAGAGGATCATTGCTGATGGTGCCAAAGAACGTAGGTGCGCCGGCAAAGATGTCGAAATTCTTCCCCGTCACCCCCACGGCGTTGGCCGATGTGTCGCCCGCGAAGTGATTGACGAGCTGTACGTTTGCGCTCGCGTTGTTACCGGAACCGAGGATGAACGTGTTCCGGTTGTCGAGACCTGAGTTGTCCTGATTGTTGAATTCGAGAACGTTGCCAACGGTGTAGGCATTGCCGATCTCTACATCCACGCTGTTGTTGGACCACGTGGTCGAAAGTGAGCTGCTCGCCGCGGAGAAATTAGGACCATCGGCCGTAAGAGAACCGGTGAAGTGGCCGGAGCCGACGACGGAGAACGTGCTGTCGGGCGATGTGCTGCCCACACCCACGCGGCCCGCAGCACTGATGAAGAGCGTGTCGGTGCCCACGGCGAGATTCGGCGCGGAGAAGTAGGCGACCTGCCCAGTAGTGCCAGAGAGGGATGCGCTGCCGTTGCCGACGCATGGGCCGCCGTTGTAGGTGATGCAGCCTGCGGTGAGATTGATGCCGTTGCTAAATGTCGATGATGCGCCGCCGCCTTGTGTGAGGACGCCCGTGTTGGAGATAGAAAAGAGTGTGGTCGTGGAATTGGAGGTCGAAGAGGCGATAATGAAGAGGAGTGAATTGGTGTCGCCGTTATTTGCAGAGATGGCGAAGCGCGCGAATGGCGAAGATGTGCCGATGCCGACACTGCCGGTCGAAGGGATGGTGCTCGAACCATTGATGCCGGTGCCATAGATAATATTTCCGATGTTGAGTTGATTGCTGGCATTCGCGATATCGATGTTGGTGCCTATGACGATGTTGTTGCTACCAGTGCTCAGCGATGCGGAGGACGATGCGCCGAGCAAAAGGTTGTTGGCTCCACTCGAGACATTGATGCCGCTGATATTTCCGAGGAAGGTGTTGTAATTGGCGCCGTTGATCACATTGAAGCCCGACTGATAACCGATGTATGTAGAACCGCGACCGGTGTTGGCGGCAAAGCCCTGACCCGCCTGGAAACCGAGCGCGGTGTTTTTGTTGGATGCAGTGTTGTTGAAAAGCGCGTTCTGACCGACTGCGACGCTGCCAGCACCGCTCACAGAGCTGCCAAGCGCGCTCTCGCCGAGCGCCACATTGTCGCTGCCGCCCTGATTTGCCGAGAGGGCACTCTCGCCTACTGCTACATTGCGCTGACCGCTCGTGTTGGCAGTGAGCGCTGATACACCGAGCCCTGTGTTGTAGCTGCCGGAGGTGTCGGCAGCGAGCACCGATGAACCGACGCCGACATTGGCCGTGCCGGAGAAATTGCTCGCGCCTTTTATCGCTTGGAAGCCGATGGCCGTATTATTGACGCCGCTCGCGCTCCAATTGTTGAGCGCTTGATAGCCGAATGAGGAATTCTGGAGATCGCTGTCGGAGAAAATAAATCGCGAGCCGTTCTGGAAAATATTGACCTTGGTGCTTGTCGTCGCGAGATTTAGATCACCGCCGAGCAAGAGATTGCCGGCGAAGGTCGAAGTCGCCGTGGTCGATGTGGCGATGTACGAGGCAGCGGAAGGAGTGGATGTCGGCACGAGATTGGTCGCACTGGAGTACGCGGCGAGCATGCCCGCAGTGCCGCCGGAGACCGAGCCGCCGACGCCGGCGGTAATGCACGCGCCGCTCGCGTCTTTGAAGCAACCGGCGGTGAGTTGTATGCCGTTGGCAAAAGAAGATGTTGCGCTGCCGGTTACATTAAGCCCGCCAGTTTGGATATTGCCGCTCGCCGATACATTGCCCGTTTGCACGGTTCCGTTGACCACTATGCCGCCGGCAAAAGTGGATGTGCTGTATGCGATCGTCGTCGTGCTGAAGCCGTCACTCACGGAGAGCGCTGTAGTGGAAGCACCGCCGGCAAATGTCTGCAAGCCTGTCCATGTGTTCTGTCGGACGAAGTCGATCTGGAGCGAGCCCTGATTGTTGGCGAGGCCGAGGCCGTTGAGCGCGGTGTAATAGTTGAGTCCATTGATGCCGAGGATAGTGGTGTTGAAGATGCTCGAAGTCGCGTTCACGAGCGAGCTGTTACCGTTGACCACGAGCGAGCCGACCGTGGCCGTAGCGGTACTCTGCAATGTGCCCGCCACATTATTGAGGACGCCAATACCGAGTCCGCCGGTCAGATACGCGTTGCCGCCGACAGAAAGATTCGTGGCGGGGGTGGAGGAGTTGACGCCGACGAAAGAATTGCCAGTCGAGATAAAGATGGAAGAGGTGCCGTTGACCGAGTTTGTGTTGTTGTAGTAGGCGATCTGTCCCGTGGAACCGCTGCCCACATTGCCGCCACCGGTGCCGGAGACACACACGCCGCCCACCGAGAAGCATCCTGTAGTGAGGTTGATGCCATTTGCGAACGTAGAAGTCGCGGTCGTGCCCGTCACATCGATATACGCAGCCTGCACGCCGGCGCTAAATGTCGACGTCGCGCCCGAGTGGAAGGCGACTGCCCCATTTGCACTATTAATAGAGAGTGCCGCGGAAGTGGAGGTGGCCGTGTAGGTGGAAGTGGCAAGGTAGAAGTTGCCGCCTATAGTGCGAAATGCCCATGTGTTATTCGTGCCCGAGTTGTCGGAGAGGATGAGTTGCGGGCCGGTCGAGGTACCGATGGTGGCTTCGCCGAAGGCTACGGATGTCGTGCCGAAGCCGAGATCGGTGCCGTTGTCGAAGACGAGCGAGTTGGCAAATGCGCTGCCGTTCCACTTGGAGATGAAGTTGGTCGAGAGCGCATTAATAGTGCTTGAGCCGAGCTTACCGCTGAAATTGCTCCAATCGCTCGATGAGAGGTAGCCGTTGGTCGAGGCATTAGATTGTGTGATCGAGAGCGTGTTGCCGGTGAAAAGCAACGGTGCGGAGACTTGTGCACTATTAATAGTGCCGCCAGCGCCGGTGAGGATGCCGCCGAGCGTGGTCGAGCCCGTGCCGCCGTAATTGACCGCAAGGGTAGTCGTGCCGCTCACCACTCCCGCACCATTTGTAATTAATAGAGCGTTGTTGGTGCCGGAAAGCGTGAGGTTGGAGGTACTTGCAGTACCAATGTAAGCCGTGCCGCTCACAGTCTGCTGCGAAGTAGAAGCCTGCGAAGCATTGAACTGCCCTACTACTGTCGAGGAAGATTGTGAGACGAATCCGAGCTGGAACGTCTGGATCTGGCTCCATGTATTCGTAGTAGTCGTGCCGAACGCGAGCGTGAATGCGCCGGTCGAAGAGTTGTACTGCACGGGATAGACGGCGCTCAGAGATGTGGAGGAAATTTTATTGTTGAAGTTGGCCCAGTCGGTGGAAGCGAGGTAGCCGTTGGTACTGCCATTGGATTGCGTGATGGTGAGCGTACTGCCGGAGAACGAGAGCGGTCCGGAGAAGGTCGTCGCCTGTACGCCGCCCGATCCGTTGGTGGAGAGGATGGTCGAATTGAAGCCCAAGTTGAGATTGGTCGTCGATGCCGTGCTGAAGTAGCCGGTCGTGGCAGTGAAGAGCGTCGTCGAGGCCTGCGATGCGTTGAACTGACCTACGATAGTACTCGACGCCTGCGAAATGATGCCGCTCTGGAATGTCTGGAGCGCGTTCCACGTGTTGGCGATGGTGGTTTTCGGGATGGTGGTCGATGCGGCTATCGATGAGGCGAAATGATAATCAGCGCTGGTGGTGGAGAACGCCGCGCCCTGATTTTGGGAGAGGAAGTATGAGGCCGAAGTGGTCGAGAAGAAATTATTCACGCTCTTCCAGAAATCGGTGGAGGTCGTCGAGAAGAAATATCCCTTCTGGATGGTGTCGAGGTACGTCTGCACGCGCGTATCCAGATAGTACTTGTTGGTTCCTTCGGCGATGTCCGTGGTGATGAGCCCGAGGCTCGAGGTTGCGACTCCAGTGACAGCGCCCGCGCCATTTGTAATAAGCAGTGCGTTGTTGATGCCGGAGACGGTGAGATTGGAAGTGCTAGCAGTGTTGAAGTATCCTGTGCCGCTCGCGGTGAAATTCGTCGTCGATGCGCCTTTCAAGAAAGACGCGAGGCCTGATGCCGAGAGTAAGCTCGAGAAGTAGCCGGCGCCGTTCACGGCGAGCGTCGCTGAGGGGCTCGTCGTGCCGAGGCCGAAGCTCCCGCCCGCGGTGAAAACGGAATTGAGCGGACCGGCCGGAGAATAAATGTCGATGATGTTTGATGTCTGACCGGTCGCAGGTACGAGCGCGAGGGTAGTGGTCGCAGGCGATACGGAAAGAATCGCGAGCTTCGCGTACGAAGTCGATGAAGCGCCGATCGTTACATAGTCAGTCGTCGTCGCCTGCGTGACACGTCCGACGCTATCGGTAGTCCATCCACCCGCAGTGGAATTGCCGCTCGCGGAGATGGCGCCACAGAAAATATCTCCGCCGCTCGTTTGCAGCGCGTTCCCTCCGGCACAGGCGGCAATGCTGCTCAAATTGAACGTGCCGGAGAGACGAGCGTTGCCGCTGATATCGAGCGCGCGTGTCGGAATGATGCCGATACCGAGGCTGCCTCCGATGTACGCGCTGCCAGTCGTCGTCGCGCCACCGGAGATGGTGAGCCCGCCGGTCTGTGTACCGTTGCCGATGGTCGATGATGCCTGCGAAATGATGCCGCTCTGGAAGGTCTGGAGCGCGTTCCACGTGTTGGCGATGGTGGTTTTCGGGATGGTGGTCGATGCGGCTATCGATGAGGCGAAATGATAATCAGCGCTGGTGGTGGAGAACGCCGCGCCCTGATTTTGGGAGAGGAAGAACGCCGCGGACGTGGTCGAAAATGCGAGGCCCTGATTTTGTCCGAGGAAATACGAGGCCGAGCTGGTCGAGAAAGCCGGACCTTGATTCTGGCTCAAGAAATACGCGGACGAAGTCGTAGCCCAGCGAGTCTGAACTGACTCAAAGAAGTTGGCCGATGTCGTCGAGAAGAAGTTGTTGACCGTTTTCCAGTAATCCGCAGAAGATGTCGCGAAGAAATATCCTTTGCCGAGCGTGTCGAGATACGTTTGCACTGAAGAGTCGTGATAATACTTGTTAGTTCCTTCGGCGATATCCGTAGTAATGAGACCAAGCGATGAGGTGGCGACACCACTCACGGCGCCGGAGGTATTCGCGATGAGAAGCGTGTTTTGAATGGAAGAAACGACGAGATTGGTCGAGCTCGCGGTGCCTTGCACGGAGAGAGTCGCCGTGGGGTTCGAAGTGCCGATGCCGACGTTACCGTTGTTCGATACGAAGATGGTCGATGTGCCGCTCACCGCGGTGCCGTTGCCGGAATAGTATGCCAACTGTCCGGTCGTGCCGCTGTTCACGGTGCCGGAGCCGCTGCCTCCGGTAATACACGAGCCGTTCACCATGAAGCAGCCGGTGTTGAGGATGATGCCGTTCCCAAATGTGGATGTCGCACTTCCGGTTACGGCGAAATTCGTCGTCGTCGCGCTTCCAAAAACAGTGCTGGATGCAAAGAGGGTATTCGAGCCCGGGTTAAACGTGAGTGCAGCATTGCCATTGAACGCGCTGCCGCTCTTGAATTGCACGGAATTTTCAGGTCCGCCGGAAACTCCGGTGCCCGCACTGATGCAGTTGCCATTGACCGATACACAGCCGCCGGTGAGGTTGATGCCGCCGGCGAAGGTGGACGTGCCGCTGTCGGTCGTGGAGAGGGTGCCGGTCGTAAAGCTACCGCTCCATGTGGAATTCGATATCGTTACGCCGCTCAAAGATGAGCCCGAGATAGAGCCGTTGGTGATAGAAGGATTGGTGATATTCGTACCGTTCAGATCGTCGATGCGTTGCGAAAGCGCGATCTGATTCTGGAATCCGCCGGAAGCGGGCGGCGTCGGCGCGCTCGATATCGCAAATATCTGATGGGTGAGCTTATCTTCGAGTGCGCTCAAGCGAATATTCAACATGTCCTCGCTCACTCCGGCTGCGAGTATCTGTTGTTCGATAACGCGCGTCACCGGATAGTAGTTGTTGACCTGTGGTGTCTGCTGTACCGGCTGCTGTGCAGGCTTTGCAATTGCAACGGATGCCGGAGCAGTTGGAGCGGGTTGCGCAGTGGGTGGCGTATATGTTGCGGGCGCTTTCGCGGGCACGATCTCGATCGCGATGTTGCCGGTATCGGAATTGCCGGTGAGAAGTCGCACGGGGAACATAACGGCGGAGACCACATTATCGATGAACGACGTGAAGAAATTTCCTGACGAAGATGTGGTGTCGACAGGAGCGGCGGCTACGGCGGCGAGCTGCGATTGATTTCCCGTAAAGAAATTTTTTACCGAGGCGATCTCCTGATGCACGACATCCGGAGCGAAATGTTGATACTGCGAATCGACCGCGGAATATGTGCCGAATACGAAAACTATCGTAAGTGTAAGAGCCACAATGCGATGCAAAATTTCTGCCGCAGGCGTAACGACATAGACAGGCACATGAGCGCTCTGGAATGCCGCGTGCGTAAAGCCGGGAGCCACGTTGGCCGTCTCCGTGTTCTGAAAAATTTTCCTCGCCTCAGCCTTGGTCAGCTCAGCCACCTTTTTGCTCCATTCGGTGATCTGGCTTCGCGTCACGGCTGGTGCCGCCCCAGTAGCAGCGACTTTCGTCTCAAAAAAGTCATCCTTCGGGATAATGACCGGTGCCGCGAGTTCGGGTGGTAGGATATTTCGCGCCGCCTGAGATGCGACAGGCTTTGCAATTTTTGGCTCATTCGTTAGACTTTCCGTGATGTCTGCGGCCAGAGACGGAGCAACTGGCTTCGCAGAACTTGGTGCGACAGGCACAACTTCAGAAACAATATTCGTTGTTTGCGTCTCACCTCCCTCCTGATTTTCACGATATTCACGCACGCGCTCTTTGGTGAGCTCGCGACGGCGCTTCTCTTTGTGCATTTCCTGCTCAAGAACGAACGATTTCAGCGATTCGAAATTTACGTACCAATTTTTGCCGACCTGACGTCCGACGATCTTTCTTTTCTTGCAAAGACGCGCGATATAATCGCGCGTAAGATTGGATTGAACAGCAGCATCGGCTGCCGATATAAAACGAATTCCGTCGAAAAATATTTCATCACTCATGGAGTAGTGCGGATGTCCGATTTATCTAAATTTTACTAGATATTCCGGATAACGTGGGGATATCCTATGGATAAACATGGGGATAACATTTGCCGTAAATTGCGTATCAAAAAATCCCGTCGAAAAGGGAACTCGATCGCACAAAAAACTAGTTGCATCGGTAATGTCGTGCAGCACCTGTGTGGGGGGAACTCGAATGAGGACCGATAAGGCCTCAAATACGCCCGAAAAGACCCTTAAGGCTTAAAAACGGACGCTGACGTGAAGAATCATGCCGCTGTGACTGAGCACAATCAAAAAAATGCTTGAACGACGTTTCAGAATGAAATGCAGTATTCACGCTGGATGTTAGCGAGAAAATTCCAGTTATCCATAATCTTGCCTTTCCGACATTCATAATTAATACCCCAGTTGGGGCTATATCTCGCTTTATCGGCTTGTCTCGCCTTGCCGATGTCTCATCTCATTCTCACTGTCATGCCGTTCCCGTTCGCCTTATTCCTGTATTTATCGCGTCTTCGTAGTTTTGAGGTAACGCGTATCGTGCTACTAACTATTTACTGTTTCCGCCGACTTTCTTAGTTCTGCCTTACGTAAACGATCTCGTGAGTGATAAGAGGCTCGATAAAGTCACCTGCTTTACCAAAAGTCATAGATCCGGCGGCGAGAAGTCCGGACTTCGATTCTTTGCCTCCCGAGCTGCTGTTTCCAGTAAGCATAAAATAGCCGCCGCCGAGCACGACGATAATTGAAAAAATGATAGCTGAAATCGTGGCGTAAGACATAGACTTTCCGGACCTTTGCGCCTTTTTTGCCACTTGAAAGTAGTCTTTTTTCGTGACCACGTTTGCTTTTAGCTGTCTATTTTCCGACACGGTTATTGGTATTTTATTTACCTTTTCTGTTTCCTCTTCCACATCATCTTCCCCATTGCTTTCCAGCACGAGGGCGGGCAGTGCGGACGTCTTATCAGGCAATCCGGGGATGAGGTCGCCGTCGTCTGCGGAATACGTGAGGAGCGGACCGATATCTGCGATCGACTGTTTAACAGGCTCTTTCTTTTCTATCTTTTCGACTGTATCGGCGACGATTTCCGGCTTTTTTATGAACGCTTCCTCTTTTTTTGGCTGTAAACCTACAGACTCAACCTGCACTGCCGCTAGGAGCGAGTCCTTCTCCGTCTTGTGGGCCTCTATACCGGCGCGGTCTACGTACCACCTATTACCTATTTGTTGCGAAGCGATCTTGCCCGAGCGTGCGAGTTGGCCAACGTAATCCTGATGATATCCGGTGATCTCGGAGGCGCGGTGAGCGGATATGTAATCTTTTCCGTCAAAAAATACCAAAGAGTCCGGGTCAGGTGCCTGATTGTCGGTTTTGGGCGCTTCACGCACGAGTTTATCAGCTTTATCCTTGTACCCATTCAAAGAATCAAAGAATATGTACCACAAACCCCCGATTCTGCGAGCGTCTATCATTCCCTTGCGAGCGAGCTGGCCAATATAGTCCTGAGCATAGCCGCTCTTCTCCGATGCTCGCTTCGACGAGATATAGGTCTTCCCATCAAGGATTACCTCTTCTGACATGCTGTAAGTATATCGCTTTTTTAGCACGGTCAACTGGTAAATATTATCAAACTGTCGATATCGTGTGGAAAAGTAAGCCCATCTCGGGGCAATACAATTCTCTATTAAACAGGTGGTGACGAATTTTCCGCACGTTCCGAGCGAGGCCATTAGCACTTGCCGAACCCTTGCCTGCTGGCAGGCAGGGTACCGCGTGCTTTCCACAATGCGAAACGGCATCCTGTGGCGGTGATACGGCAGAATGCGGGCATATACGGCCGGTTCGGAAAGGGCTTGTGGCAGAGCGACTCTAACCTACCTTACGCTTAATGACCTCCCTAAGTACACTCGGGTTACCGGCACCACGCAAGATCTTCATCCCTTGCCCCACCAAGAATTCCATTGCAGCCGCCTTACCCGCTTTCAGGTCGCTCACAACACCGGCGTTGTCGACCAACACTTTGTCGATGGTCGCCTCGATCTCTGCCATGTCCGTGCTCTGCAATAGTCCTTTTTCCTTGGCGATGACTTCCGGCTCGCGATGATCGCTGATAGCTATCGAAATCAGGTCCTTTGCTGATCTTGATGAGATTTTGCCCGAAATAGCGAGGTCAATTATCGCCTTGTAATTCAGTGCCGATATCGGTATCTCGTGGCTTGGCAATGATTCTCGCGCATCGATGTCTCGGATAATTTTAACTAAGTCATTCGCGAGATAGTTGGAAGCCAGTTTTACTGCCTCCGCAGAAGAATTTCCGTATAGTTTCGTTACCTCATCGAAGAAATTGCCGAATCGCACATCTTTGACGAAAAGATCGGCATCCTCTTTCTTGGTGGCCATTGCCATATAGCGCCCGCGGCGCTCTCTGGGTAGCTCCGGCAGGGTCTTTCGGAGAGCCTCGGGGGCATACGCGGGTAGCTCCGAGAGGGTGAATGACGGGATGTCCGGATCCGGGAAATAACGGTAGTCGGCACTGCCCTCTTTGACGCGCTGCGAGAACGTTGCCTGCTTCGCCTCATCCCAGCCGCGTGTTTCTTGCACTATCTTTTCTCCACGCTCCAAAACTTTTATGTGTCGCTCGATCTCGTGGGCAACGGCGCGTTCCATTGCGCGAAAAGAATTGAGGTTTTTTATTTCCACTTTCGTACCGAATTCTTTGTCTTCCTTTTTCTTCACGCTCACATTCGCCTCCACGCGCATCTCCCCTTTTTCCATATTGGCATTACTTGCGCCGAGATAACGCAGGAGCAACTGCAGCTCGCGTGCAAAATTTCCCGCCTCTGCCGCGCTGTGAATGACCGGCTCGGTAACGAGCTCCATCAACGGAACTCCTGCGCGATTATAGTCGATCGTCGTTACGCCGGATTGTTCATCGTGTATCGAACTCGCTGTATCTTCTTCGAGATGCACGCGCGTGATCTGCACACCTGCGAGCTCTCCGCCACTCACAAGCGGAAATTCGTACTGACTGATCTGGTAACCTTTCGGAAGATCGGGATAGAAATAATTTTTTCTGTCGAACTCCGTGTAGTCCGCGAGCTTCGCGCCGAGCGCTGTGCCGACGCGCAGGACACTGCGAACGGCTTCACGATTTACGACCGGTAGGGTGCCGGGATGCGCAAGGCACACCGGGCATACATTCACATTCGCGCGCGTCTCGTCGGGATCGTTCTTTGAATTGCAGAACATCTTCGTGTGCGTCTTGAGCTCCGCGTGTATCTCAAGTCCGATCGTTGTCTCGTAGTCCCCTTCCATAAGTCTGTACACTCTAACGGAAATGCTATGTAAATGAAAGCTCGAAATACAAAACGCTGAACTAATCTGTCAAAGTTGCGGCCACTGCCCCATCGTTGCATAATGCAACCGCTTGGTAATTGCGAGTTTGGCTTGTCCGCGCATTGGTGACGCTGACCGATGCGGGCGACATGGATTGTATGGCCTGTGAAGCACTCACATCTCTCTCCCTTGACGTAGCCGAGAACGCCGAGTCGGCTTTAAGCAGAGCGGCTTCTCGGACGCCGAGAAGTCCACGATGCCCTACTTCTCTCCTACTATTTTCCACGCTCCGGTATTCAAAAGGTCTTCTGCTTTCTTGTATTTCATCTCGCGCGTCTCCGTGCCATTACTGATGACCACGCGATCATTTCTGCCGTACTCCTTCTTTTCACCACCCTGATTACCCGCTGTTATCGTTTGCGCGGCCTTGTGGATAACTTGCTGTTCGCGCGCCGCCGGAGCACCTCCAAGACTGAGATTTGGGATAACGGTCGCGACGTGCGTCATGTACGCATCTTCCATAGTTTGAAAAAGTTTGAGGCCCTCTTTCTTGTATTCGACAAGTGGATCCCGCTGACCATACGCACGCAAATTCACGCTGGAGCGAAGATACTCCATCGCCTCCAAATGCTCGACCCAGAGATAATCTATTGCCTGCAAAAGGAACCGGCGAAGTGCGGGATAAAAGTTGCTTTCGAATTCTTTCTTCTTATTCTCGATCACTCGCTCCAATTCTTCATTGCCGAGAGCGATGCGTGCGAGTTCTTCGTCGATGACGACATCCTCGCCCGTGAGCAGCGAGCGGCGGCGACCATAAATACTCTGGCGTTGGATATTGAGCACATCGTCGTACGCGAGCACGTGTTTGCGGGAATCGAAGTTGATCTCCTCGATGCGCGTCTGCGCTTTCTCGAGCGCGCGCGTGATCATGCCGTTGTAGATGGGTTCATCTTCCGGAATTTTGAACGTGCCCATTACGCGCTTGATGACGTCGGATGCAAATACGCGCATAAGCGAGTCCTCGAGCGACACGAAAAATTGCGTCTCGCCGGGATCGCCTTGGCGACCCGAACGACCGCGGAGCTGATTGTCGATACGCCGAGCTTCGTGCCTCTCCGTGCCGAGAACGAAGAGGCCGCCGAGATCTTTCACCTCCGCATATTCCTCGTCTGTCGCCGGGTTGCCACCGAGCTTAATGTCGACACCGCGACCGGCCATGTTGGTGGCAATGGTGACGGCAGATTTGCGCCCAGCTTGCGCGATGATCTCGCCTTCCCTCTCGTGATTCTTGGCATTCAAGATCTCGTGCGGGATCCCCTCTTGTTTGAAGTGTGCCGAGAGTAATTCGTTCTTCTCCACCGAGACGGTACCCACAAGCACGGGCTGGCCTTTCTCGTTCAACTCCTTCACTTGCTTCGCGATGGCGCGCATCTTGCCGCCTTCGCTTTGGAAAATGAGATCTTCGTTGTCCTTACGCTGCGCTGTTTTGTTGGTCGGCACGACGACCGTATTGAGCCCGTACACTTTGTAAAATTCTTCAGAGGATGTAACGGCCGTACCGGTCATGCCGGCCAATTTTTCGTACAGGCGGAAGTAATTTTGGAATGTGATGCTCGCAAAGGTGCGCGATTCTTGCTGCACCGAGACGCCCTCTTTGGCCTCTATCGCCTGATGCAAACCTTCGGCCCATCGTCTCCCCGGCTGCATGCGACCAGTGAATTCATCCACAATGACCACTTCGCCGTTGCGTACAACATAATCCTTGTCGCGCTCGTAGAGCGCTTTGGCACGCACGGCCGTTTCCAAGTGATGCACATACTTGATACCTGCATCGGTATAGATATTTTCGATACCGAGCTGCTTTTGCGCTTTTTCGATGCCCTGATCGCTCAGCGCTATCGAGTGATGCTTCTCATCCACCACGTAGTCTTCTTCGGGAGTAAGCGCGCCGGCGATCTTGGCAAAACGGTCATAGAGCGATTCGGCCTCGGCTATCGGAGCGGAGATGATGAGCGGCGTGCGGGCTTCGTCGATGAGGATGGAGTCGATCTCGTCTACGATGGCGAAGTGGTAGCCGCCAGTCTTCGGTATTCGCTGGCGCAGCTTTTGCGGCTCGTATTCGAGATTGTCGCGTAGGTAATCGAAGCCGAACTCGTTGTTCGTCCCGTACGTGATGTCGGCGGCGTACGCCTCGTGGCGAGTACACGGGCGCATGTATTCGTGCACTACTTTGAAGGAGCCCATTTCATCGCGTATCGCGTCATCCGCTGCCACGTCGTCGGGATTTTTGACGAGTGTGGGGTCATAGAGAAATGACGACTCGTGATTGATGATACCGACGCTCATGCCGAGCGCGTGATAGATCTGTCCCATCCAGACGCCGTCGCGACGGGAGAGGTAGTCGTTGACCGTCACGATATGCACACCCTTGCCTGTCAAAGCGTTCAAATATGCGGGCAGTGTCGCCACGAGCGTCTTACCTTCGCCCGTGCGCATCTCAGCGATATCGCCTTGATTCAGGATCATGCCGCCGATAAGCTGCACGTCGAAGTGCCGCTGCCCCAGCGTGCGCCGCGAAGCCTCACGCACCGCGGCAAACGCTTCCGGCGCGAGCTCATCAAGAGTGGCGCCTTCTGAGAGGCGCTTCTTGAACTCTCCCGTCTTTGCCTTCAAGCCCTCATCTGTCAGCTTTTTAACACCCTCCTCAAGTTCGTTGACCTTGGCCACAATAGGCTCCGCGCGCTTAAAAGCTGCGGTGTTTTCATCGCCCACGAATCGGTTCCAAAAGGCCATAATTTGCTCATACTATATCAAAAGGCCCTGTTGTGCGACCAATTTTTCTTAACGGTAATCCGTTTAGAAAAATGAAGTGCCCGTGTGGTGCGACCAATTTTTCTTAGGGCTTTAGCCCTTAGAAACAATGGAAGTGCCCTTGTGGTGCGACCAATTTTTCTTAGGGCTTTAGCCCTTAGAAACAATGGAAGTGCCCTTGTGGTGCGATGTATTTTCCGGCAAAAAGAAAAGGCCGCCCCATGAAGAGCGGCCATGACACATTACGCAAAAGCAGGTTCGACGTAGCAGCCCCGAGCCCACACGCGCCGTTGTTTCCAAAAACCATCCTTGCGACGCCCGAGCTCGCGGACGATACCGCGACGCTTCGCATTCCTCCATGCTCGCCACGGGCCAATGCCCCATCGCAGATACCACACGAGGTCATCTACCACAAGGACCGTCTTTTGATCCGCAAGCGCCCGCATATTCTCGATGTCCTTGAGTGCGATCTCGAACTCATGACCGCCATCGATAAAGGCGAGATCGAATCGCGATCCAGCATTCTCGCGCGCGTACTGCGGCACTGTTTCCCTCGAGTCCCCCACGACCAGCTGATGCCGATCGGGAAAGAGGGCGTCGACGATGCTTTTCGACGGAAGCACGTAGTCGTGCATGCCGATGTCGAACGAAACCACTTTAGCAGCGGGATTGCCGATCATAAAAGCCATGCTCGAGAACCCGAAGTTGAATCCGATCTCGCCGATGACCGGACATGCGCTCGGTAATTCGCGTGCCAGCTGTGCCAGATGGCAGAGCTCATCGAGCGAAGCAGAACCCTCCACCCCCGGTTCTCTGGTATGCACCAATTCCTTAACATTCGCGATTGCCGCCTCGATGCGCATCCGCAGCTCTGACATAAATGCCTCCTTTATGAGCTGCCAGCAACCTACTATTATCCAATCAAATGTCAATGCTTATGCAAAATGTAAAAGGCGCAGTGTGTCGGTGCTGGCTGCGAGCACACAAAGGCTTCGCCTTGAGAACCCTCGGTTCTCAATTCTCTCCGACACGGGGAAACAGATGTTTCCCCGACCCCCTTCTACTTTGGAGCTCGCACCCGCCACACACCTGCAAATACGAAAAGGCGCAGTGTGGAGGACGGGTGCGAGCTCCAAAGTGAAAATCTATGTGAGTGCCGCCGCCCTCCACACTACGCCCTTCGCCCGGCCGAAGTCTTTGACGTAGGCGGGCTACCCTTTTAGCGTAGCATAAAACATCATTGTTGTTTGAGGGGTGTGCAAAACACCGACATGGCTTGTTGCGGGCAAAAAAAGAGGTATACTCTTTCTGTGAGTGCAACACGAAAGTGTTAAGTGTCAGCACAAAGAAAATCGCAAAAAAACCACCGCAAGGTGGGTTTTTTGTTTTTGGACCTTACTGCACTTTTGCGGTACCGGTACGCACCTGTTGAATAAGCGCCTCGGCCTCTTGCGTGATGGATGGGTCGGCTTTCTCGGCGGATTGCAGGGACTGTATCGCTTTTTCTTTGTTGCCCATTGAGTAATACGCCGCCGCGAGCGTAAAGTATCCTTGTGTATTGCTCGGATTAACGGCAACGTATGCTTCCCAGATGGCAATGATCTTATCGTAGCGTCCGCGTGAAAGATACGCGGAGGCAATTTGCGGATCTGCCGCCTGGCCGTTTTCGATGGAAGGAGCCAGTACCTTGTCGGCCTCGGCGTCATTGCCGGATCGTATCAAGGCGGCGGCATATACAAGGCGCGCAGCGTTGTTCGTCTCCAGGAGTTCAAAAGACTCTTTGAGATACTTGAGCATTTCGGCATTGTCGCCTCGCGCCGCTGCGTTTTGGGCCATTTCGTTGAGAATGGATTGTTTCCTTGGCGATAGTTCATGCGCATTCTGGAGAGAATCATTGGCATCTTTATAATCTCCATACACATCGAGCAGCACGCCCATAAAGAGTGGAAAGCGGGCATCGAGCGGTGAAGCTTTTTCCTGCAGTTGCATTTCGCTGATGGCAGTCGTTAGAAACGCTTTCTTGGTGTCGTCGCTGATGTTTTGTGCGCCTCGGATAGAGGCAGACACTTGCGAGAGCTGCTCGCGCGCCTCTTGCGTACCGAATGCTCCGTAAGCAATGGCTTGTTTGAAGTATTCCAGATTTTTCTCCACTCCGCCCTGCTGCGGCGCTACCGCCTGCAGAAGCACAAGATTGGCCTCGTAGGCTGCGGCATTGGTAAACCAAACGACGCCAATGGCAAGCAGCAGTGCACCCCCTGCGACTGCCGGTACCGCGTTTTTTGGAAGAGTCTGGCCGCTCCAGAGTACACGCTCGTGTTTATCGACGGACGTGCGCCATACGATATACGCGACCACGGTAGCAAACGAGATCCAACTCGTTACATTGTCAAAGACGAACAGGTTGTGGAAGAAATAGCCCACGATCAGACCGGTAAAGATAGCCCGCTCGGCAGTCGAAAGGCCTTCGCGCTTCCAAAGCACCCAAAAAAGCGCAGCGAAAATGGAGAGATACGCAAGGAGTCCGAGCGTGCCTCCCGTGACCCACCAATCGAATATCACATCGTGCACGCGGTCGAACCACGGCTCGTTGCCATACATGCGGGGATCGTAGTATTTGTCGAAAACGATAGCGTAATTTTCCTGACCCCAGCCGAGGATGGGTCGCTCTTTCACTCCTTGCCACGCAATACCCATGTTGAGCAGGCGGGACTGGGTCGTGCCCTCGCTCAATGTGATCGTGGCCAAACGCTGCAAAAAGCCGATCTTCTGCACGATAGGCGTATCCTTGGCAAGCTTGAGAACGCCGCCCAAGACCACGAGACCGATAAGGACAGAGATAGCAATCGTGCGTAGTCGACGAGTTCCCTGAATGAAAGCGAGCAAGAGTAACGTAACGACTGTGCCACCGAAGAGGCCGAGCATGGTCCCGCGCGTCCCTGTGAAGAAAAGTACGAGTGTGTCGAGGGCAATGATCGCGCCATACGCGAGCGAGGGCGCGAGTCGCCTCCCCGCAGGGCGTACCTGCCACATCTGGTACCAGAGAAGTGCTGCGATAAAGATATTGAAAAGCATGTACACCGCGAGATATATCGGATTGCCGAATGTCGCATCAATACGGCTGCTCAAACTCGCCGTCTGCACCCCGCCACCGAGGGCCGTATACCCGCCAAGCTGCAAGAAGCCATATACTCCCACAAAAACCGATACGCCGAGCGACGTCTGGAACAATAATCGCCACACTCTTTCGCTATTGACCACGCAGGCGGCGACGAAGAGGTACGCGAGGACGTGGATTATGGTGACCCATCCGTCCATACGTTCGTAATTGCTCCAGAAACTCTTGAACGGATAGGCACCCTGCGCATCGGCTATCGCCATAATGAGCACAAAAAGAGAAAAAGCGGCTAGAACCCATGAGCGGCGCGGGCGATATTTATCGTACATGAGGGCGAGAGCAAGCCACGAACACGCGATGATCTCCGTAATGATACGAAATATAAAATTCTTGCCTGTGATGAACGGGAAGAACATGGACTGCGCCACGATCAGTACAATGAAGGGCAATATAAAAATGCCGGTCAGCACGATACCGCGCAGCGTTTTTTCCCACACCATGGGCGCCATTCTACCATGCATCAACTGCTTCACAACTTACGGGCGACGTAGGGCGAGAAGAGCCCTTCCCTGCCGCACGAAGTGGGAAGGAAACTCGAAACCAGTAATTGGTTTACTATCTGGCCGAAGGGAAAGAGTACAAGTAGTACCCATCGGCGTTAATCACAAACGAGATGTCAGGCAGGGCCTTTTTGAGCACGGGCGAAAGCGGCCCTTCGGAGAGCAGGTAATCGACGCGATATTCTTTGATGTGCGTCTCAATGTCCGTCTTCGCGAATGTTGAATATTCCTTCTTAAGATACTCAATTCGCCCCTTTACCCACGGGTCCACGCCGTGGCCAAAAGCCTGATCGTAAGTCTCGTAGAAACTTCCCCGAACGTCGCCCCAATTCGTCGTGAGATAACTCTCAGCTTCTGCGGGTTTAATTCCCCTCATCTGCATTATCAAAAGGAAGTCATGCAGTTTGCGCTCTTGTGTCATCGCGAGCAGCGAATCCCACACTGTATATGTGTTGCAATGTGTCAGGGCCGGGATAAGAAGCTCCCCTTCCTGGCGATATGTATCGTCGGAAACGAGCACGACGCAATCTCTAGGCGCGTTCTCATTAAGCCATGAGAAGGCCGGAGCATACGATTGCATATCTGTGTAGTAGTGAAGATCGGACTGCTCGGTGTAGGACGTAGTGGAAAATAAACCGTACGAAATCGTTATCAAACACAATGTGTACATGGCCACTTTCCAAGCAAACTTGTACCGCTGCAGCGCCAGATACGCGGTCGCGATCACTGCGATCATGCAGAGCGGGACCGTATATTGGACGAAATGGGGGTACCAAACTTCTCGTCCGGTGACGACCTGTTGATTGAATGCTATCCAACTGCCGATAATGAGAGACGCTATAAAAAGCCATTCGCGAATGCGTTGCCTATCTCTGAGATAGAAATACGTATAAGAGAAAAACGAAACGAGGATGAACGTGGCTGCAAGCAGTGCCTTATTGAGGACGGGCGCATGCGTGAAGGTCATGCCGCTTTCAGTCGCAATCAATCTGCCGGCATCGCCTTGGAGTGTGGTGAACATCGCATACCACCATGGGCTATCGAGAATTATCGATATCCCGCCCACAAAAAATAGATTTTTAACAATGTCGTATTCCCGCCTCGCAAGCGCTATCAAAAAAAGTGTACCGAGTATGGCGAGTGATAGGCAAAAGGTGAAAAAATAACCGACTGTAGTTGCAAGTAACACTCCCGCAGCAATATATGCGTATCGCCATTCCCTACTCCACAGCTTCCACAGGAGGATCAAAAATCCTGTAAGTTGCAATGCTCCCATGATCGGGTTTACCAGCCGGGTCCAAAGACTTTCCTCGGGGATCTTTACTCCCACAATGATCCGGTACATGTCCGCATAATTTACGAATGCCGCGCCAAGTGTGACGAACAATCCTATTGCTATGGCGGTCAACTCCGAATTCTCTCCCTTTCCAAATATGCTCCTGACAAGTATGTACACGAGGAAAAATAACAGCGCAGGAAGAATGAATTTACTTGCGGTCACGACTGTAGTAATTCCGAAAACGAGTGCGGGGATCGCGTAAAACCACTCATTGACGGGATACGTCGTGGGCAGAAGGTTTTTATACTCATACAGGAAGGTCGAGGCATTCATGACGTGCCCGTCGAGCACCTCGTGGATATTCGCCAAATAATGATACTCATCATTGAGGGGCAGGAACGGTATGCCATGGTATGCGCCATTGATAGCAAGAGGCGCGAGTATCGTGGGCAGACCAGTAATAATTCCCACTACGACAGCGAGAAAAATCGCGACCCGATGTGCCTTGAGGAAATTTCGCATGTTTATTTTTTTCGCACGACGCAATACAACACAGCAGCCATATTCTCGGCACGCGGCCAATGAGCGAATATCATATCGAGATACTTAATGGGAAAAAATAAAAACATCGCGAGATTCGTTATAAGCGAGTCGAGCCATTCGGAGCCGAATGAAAAAAGGAGGCCGGTAAGATGACAAAGGTACGCGTCGAGCGCCGAAAACGGCCCTGCACGAACTCCCATTTCAATGATCTCGAATTCCTGAAAAAGTACTTTCACTGCTTCGGGGCTCCATCGCTGATAATCGCTCGGCGAAGAGTGGAATGGGTATAGGAACGGGATGGCGACATAGGCGACGCCTCCTTTCTCCAATAATCGATCCATCTCAGCGACCGCTTTTATCGGATCTTGAACATGTTCAAGAACTGTATTGGAGATGATCCGTGAAATACTTCCATCAGGGAACGGTACTGCACATGCCTCAGCGATCACCGATACGCCTGGATATCGTTCAATGTCGACATTTATCACGTCCGCTCCTACCTTATGCGGACCAGAGCCGATATTGAGGGTCTTACCGGGGCGAGGAAAACGCCTCAAGAAACCTCGCGGGCTAAGGCCCGTGAGAAGGGTCGGACCAAATACTGCGGCGATGAAGAAATAGAAAGCAGGCCACTTTTTAAAGTACTCACGCAGATTGATCATGGATGTCCGTCATCATACTGTTTTTTGCGAACAATGACACACACCGAAACCCCGAAAGGAAGATCGGTCACCTTCAGGAGGTGGAATTCCAGATCAAAGATGCTGTATAGAATTCCGTTCACAAAGGCGTTATTCGCCTCAAATTCCGAAACGATCTGGATATTGAAGAGCTTGACGACACTTCGCACGAGAAATATCGGCACGAACAGCAAGAAATTGAAGTAGGTCGCGCGCGCGATCTCAAAGCCTTCTTTGGCAAAAAGCGAGCTTAGTTGGGGCAACGTGTATCTGCGGAAATGTTTACTCGATACATCGGTGATCCCCCATAGAAAATTGAACGCCGGCACGAAGATAATACCCAAACCTCCTGGCTTGAGGACGCGATGTATCTCTCGAACGACTGCGGCATCGTCCTCAATGTGCTCCAGTACATCAAGAAGAAGAATTACGTCATACGAGTCATTCGGAAAGCCCATGTTCGTGGCACTTCCCTGCGAAACATTCGACAATCCACGCTCCTTGCAGAAATTAATAGCGAGAGGCGAAAAATCTATTCCCCACGCATCGCAAGATCCGCCGAGCTCTTTCAGTAGAAGTCCTGTCCCACACCCGACATCGAGTACGCGCGGACGCGCCGCGGCGGAATATTTATCCACGAAATAGCGGATCATTTTTCTGCGGACGCGATACCACCAGTGAGTGCGTTCGTTCGCATATATAGCTTCGTAGTGATGGTCTTTCACAGAAAATTATTGAAGCTTATATATCAAGAAGCGGTCATCGGAGTACACCTCTTTGACATTCGGTAAGCGCTCAGGGTGGAAATCAGTGTCCGTTTGCGTATCCTTAATGATGTACGTCACATGGAATTTCTCCAGCTCTTGTCGCAAATGCGGCTGTATTTCAGTCTTATACCGCGCGTACATCTGCGCGTAGTGCTGCGCATAAAGCGTTCGTGCACTAACAATGGTGCCGCATTCATATCCGAGCAACGAGAGCCGAAGTACGCGGCACGCCTTCACAGAGCGGTTTATGGTGTTCGGAGTATCAATAGCCGCACCGACGCCGTCATAATCCCAAACGTCTGTGGCGATGCTTTCGAGCGTCGGGTTTGAAAGCGAGTGTGCGACAAGGTAACGCTCTTCGGTTTCACTCGTCGGGAGAAGCTGAAGCAAGCCGGTCACGCTGTAGAGAAGGTAGTGTTTGGTGTAGTACGTAATTGACGTGATCATCAATCCTCGTAGAGGACTATCCGGATCTGTCCATATGACTTTCGGCAGAGGGCCCTGTGCGTCCAACCATTGTAGTGCCGGCATGATCGCGAGCGCCTGTCTGTTCAATGCAAGATCGGCACCGCGGCTCTTCCACCGGAAGTCGACCGACGCGACATATTGCGAATTGGAGACAAGTACCGACAATGCGAACAGTGAGAGGATTATTTTCTTCTGTATCGAGAGTTCGGCAATAGCACTCCGAGCGCTAAAAATAAAATATGCCGCCGCGACGCTTCCGAGGACGAGCCACATCATGACAAATCGCGCCGCATGCGATGCCGTTTCGAGATCGAGGCCGGTAACGACATTTCCTGCCGATACGACGACGATCGCGAGGCCGAGCAACAAATATTGGAATACAAAGGTCGCGTGGGTAAATCCCCTCGCCTTAAATATAAATCTCCACGAAACGAGGCAAAGCGCCGCGAACGAGAGCACTCGGAAAGCGCCGTAAAAGACTTCGCCCGATGGCAGGTGAGTATACCCGAGTCCAATGCGCCTCATCGATTCGAAATAATCCGGATCGTGCAATTGCTTGAACGTCAGAAAGAGGAGGGGTATGCATAACACTGCGGAATAAGTCCCGACTATCAGCGCGTGAATGACCCGTTTCCAGTCACGGACGAGAAGGAGGTATACGAAAACAAGCCCGAGGAACGCCGATATGATCTGCAGCATGTAGGTATAGTCGTAGATCGCATATGCGGCAACGAACCCTAAAAAAGCATCGCGATATTTGTCGGCAGGACGCACCACAGGGGCACTTCCATTGTCTCTAAGCGGAGTACCGCTAAGAGAAATTGGTCGCACCACAGGGGCACTTCCATTGTCTCTAAGCGGAGTACCGCTAAGAGAAATTGGTCGCGACCACCAGAGAAAAAAAGACAGGATGAAGAGCACGAAGACGGGATGGACCAGTTGCATGGAGATGGGGATCAATAATTGGTCGTACATGAGCGCATATGTGACGATCGACCCGATGGCGGACCACGCACCCGGCAATCCAAGTCGGAAAAGTAACAGGTATACAAGAATCCCGAAAAACAAACTCCAGAAAGTGAAATTGAATTCCGCGACGAGGGACAGGGGCATCCCCGCCATAAGCGGAGCCGCATAGATCCAGAAAGGCAAAATGAAGGCGGGAGCGATACCCTCGCGATGCTCGAAGTAGAACGGATTGCCCATAAGCGGATATCCATCGGCCACCTCGCGCGCCATCGGCGCGTAATAATCATCCACATACGGAGCATTGACGGTTTTGGCGAAAGCTCCCGCCATAAAAACCGGGACAATGGGTGCGAGCGACAGAAAGAATAGAGCGATCACACAAACTACTGGCCAACGGTATGTCATAAAAAAAGAAGGGCTCATGACTCGGTGTTTATTTTTTTCGCGCGACGACGAACATGTTGTCATGCAGATTCGCGGGAATGGAGAGCCGCGCAAGTGACGTGCGGGAAAAAAACGAACTGATTTTTTGGAACAGTGCGATGTGCGTGCTGCGGTTCAGAACTTTAAATATATATTTGAACGTGAACCATTTCCCGATAGTCGTGATGCGGGCAACATCAAAACCTTCCTCGCTGAGCAATTTTCGCATGTTGCTTCGATCGAAATAATGGAGATGTTCCGGCGGCGATATCAGATGCCATCGCGGGCCCAAGGTTCGAGCGACCAAGCTTCCTGCGTCGGGCGCATTAATGATGAGAACTCCCCCGCTCCGCATGAGTTCAGATGCTTTTATAAGGACCGCTCGCGGATCAGGCACGTGTTCGATCAGGTCGAGCATGGTGATGCAATCAAACGTGCCGTGAACGTCGTCGATGGTGCCGGTGCGCACCGCACGACCTAATGCACGGCCTGCGGCAGCCGCATGCTCAGAAATATCAACGCCCTCTGCATCGAAGCCCCGATCTTTTGCAAGAGCGACAAAGTATCCAGTGGCCGCTCCGACGTCGAGTAATGTTCCCTTTTTTCCACCGAGTTCGACACCGATAAGGTCAAGGTATTTCAAAAAAACCGACCGCATCGGCTCCTTATCCTCATCATAATTCACGTAGCCGAATCCCCGCGAGGCGCCCTCGAAATAATCCTTGCTGTAAATTTCCTTCGGTGCCGTCCGTATCGGGTCTACAAATATGAGCCCGCATGCGATGCAGCGATGAATGTCGTGGCCGTTCTTTTTTGTGAACAGAACTGTGTTCTTTTCGCTGCACATGTGACAAGTAACCATGCGCGCAATCTTATCGCATCCAACGGTCATACCAAAGCTGGAAGACCATCAGATTCATGTATGCCGCGTCAATAGATAGAGCATATTTTTAGTGTCATCCTACCGTATTCAGCGCCGATATTGTAGGTGTCAGCGACCAATTTCTCTTAGCGGTACTCCGCTTAGAGACAATGGAAGTGCCCCTGTG
>CAZHOB010000016.1:0-28999 GCA_964534465.1 uncultured Candidatus Saccharibacteria bacterium | reverse complement strand
CATGGCAAACACAAGTTCGGCAAAAAAGGCAAAGCGCGTGGCACTTCGTCGCCACGTGTTCAACCTGCGCCGCAAGAGCGTTATGAAAGATGCGGTCAAGTCAGTGGGCAAGCTCATCGCAAGCAAGAGCGCAAAAGAGGCGACAGCTTCGCTCCCCGAGCTCTACCAAGCGATAGATAAGGCGGCAAAGAACGGTACCATCAAAAAGAACACCGCAGCGCGCATGAAATCCCGCATCACGAAGCGCGTTGCCGCACTTGCAAAATAAAAGGCGGCTCATGAGCCGCCCCTGTGACGTTCGTATACTTCAAATGCTCGCCGGACAATACGCCGGTCTTTTTCTTTTTCATCCTCCGGCAGGTCGGCGAACGGTACGTGCAATGCTTCAGCCGCGCTGCCGCTGTTGAAACGGATCCATTTTTCGTGGAAGACCGCGGCGGCTCGTTCGATACTGTCGACAGTGCCGTTCTCCTTTTCGACCTGCATGATCGCGGCGACGGTTAACGTCGCGTATGCGCGATTGTTACGCTGCCATTCCACGGGAAGTGCATCGAAATGAGTATTGGCAATATCCACTTCGATGAAGCCGCCGTGGCCATCCTTGACCTTTTTTACGCGCGGCTCATAGAGGCCGTTCTCGAACTTGCGCGATGTGCGCCAATCTTCGTGCGCCAGCGGCGCAAGGTGGGCAACAAGCAAAAGGATCTTATGCATGTGTTTTCTCCTTGGGGGATAGTACACCGAAGAGGGAATTGTGTCTTGGCAGGACTAGGCCAAGAACGGCACCATCAACAAAAACACCGCCGCGCGCATGAAATCGCGCATCGCGAAGCGATTGGCCGCACTTTCTAAATAAAAAAACCGAGCGCTTTCGCGCCCGGGTAACTTGAAGTTTTCACAATTGACAACCGCGACCGAGGTCAGCGACCATTTTCTGTACGCGACGTTCGCGCTCTGAGATAGGCGACAATTCACCTTTGTCGATCTGTGCGAGCAACTCACAAAGCGCATGTAAGGTGTCCGCTCGGGCATGAATACTCTGTTCCCAGTTGTCCTTCCTCAGAATGCTCATACTCAAGTCTTTTTGCGGACCAAACCACACTTCAGCACCACCGGTCACGTACAGGCCGGACGCGATTACTTTCTCGAAGGTGCCTTTGCGTTTATACCGCATGGTGATCTCCTTGATCGCATCTGCCGGAACATGGCGGAACCTGCCGGTCGGGTCGAGCGGATTTTCCACGACATCTATATAATAGCCTTCGGTTTCGCATCCTATTACCTTGAAACCGTGACTTTCACATGGATGCACGTACGACTTACCCTTTAAATGGACACGCATTTGGACTTCTCCGTTTTCCGCCCTCTGATTTACCCCCGTATGCGGACTGCATAGGTAGGTTCATTGGTACGGCCGTTGCCATAATACTCAAAAGGGCTTGCGACGCAATCTGTGCTCCCGGCAGGGCCAAGAACATTTTTTCTCGCCGTCGCTCCAAAAAATTTCTCGGCCCTGGTTTTGCTCCCCGCGCTGCTGCGCGGGGGCCCCGCAAAACCTTTCGATTCCTGCACGCGAAAGTGCCCCGCACTTTCGCTCTCGGGGCACTCGCTTCGCTCGTGTCCTCTCGGCAGGAATCGAACCTACATTACATCCTCCGCAAGGATGCGTCCTATCCATTGAACGACGAGAGGGCTTCGGGGCAAATGTATCATTTTCTACGATTTTTTCCACATTTTTCAACATCTACGAAGGGTTGACCGTTCTATAGTGCGTTATGATTGCAGCATGTACGCCCCGAAGCGATATGATCGCGGAGCATCTATTCTTGCGGCACTCGTTTTCGTCGGAGTTCTCGGAGCCGTAGCATTTACATTGCAGGGAATAACGCCGGCACAAAATTCTCTTGCAATGATAAATTCTCAATCGCAGCTAGCGCAAACGAGCGCATCATACAGCGGCGGAGTTAACGAGCCGTGCAAGGCAGGATATTCTTATGAACCCACTGCTCAAACATCGTCATGGCAGGGCGTTGATGCGAATACTGGTCTGCAATACGGCGTAAAGGTACCGCCGCAACAAGTGATCGACTGCACTGCGCAACCTGATGGATATGCAAGGGTATACAACGCGGCCAAAACCAGCAGCGTTGTGATCAGCTGCGCGAAAAAACAAGGCGTGACTTTTTATGATTCCAACGGAACGCCGACATACCACCTGTGCACTGATGATGGGGGAACGTCACAGTTTACGGCGCCTCCACCGAGCACTAATTATGGCCCACAACAACCCGGCACATATCCTGTGGGAAGTGAGCAACAGGTAGGCGGCGGGACAGACAACACCTTCGAACCTGCGCCGACCGACGCCAGTGGAAATCCGTTGATGTCTCCGCAACAACCGGTGCCTTACACGGGCATGACCGGCACTGGCGGCTGCGATCCTTCATCGCCTACGGGTTGCGCCGGCAGCGGAATGGATTACGGCAACGCAGCAGACAATAGCACGTGTTCTTCCAACTTAAGCAGCGCCGGCGGCACGGTCGGCTGCGGCATCGGCGACAACGGCGTGAAGGAATACTATCTCGACCCGCAGGAAACAGCGCAGGCGAGATTGCAGGGATATTCGTGCGGCGCAGCAGAGGGAGGTCTAAGCACCTGTCTTCCGCCGGAAGGGCAGCGCACGTGCGCGGTGCCGGGTATCGGTAGTGATGTCGGATGTGACGTAGGACAGAACGGCCAGATGACGTATTACCCTGATCCACAGGAGAAGCAACTGATGATGCAACAAAATCAGGGTTTCGCTTGCAGCGGAGAAGTGTGCACGAATACCGGCAGCACCTTCCTGCCCAACGGAGGAGAGAAACCCGATTACACGATGAACAACGGAAGCGTCTGGTGCTACGACAAAGGTTCTGCCGCCTCCACCTGTTATCCGAGCAATCCGCAGGACATGTCGTCTCTGCGGGCTCAAGGGTACTCATGCCAAGGTCAGATAGGAGCAGGAACTCCGGAAGGCGGACAGTGTTCTGCCGCAGGTTGCGATGCCACGTGTATCAAGAATGTTGGCGCGCCGGGGTATGGTGCGGGACCCGCCGCTCCCCAGTACAATCCGTACCGAGGCAATACGTTTAGTAATCAGCCGATGGGTCCGATGGGCGGCATGGGCATGAGCCCAATGGGTGGAATGAGTCCGTACGGCGGAATGAGTCCGTACGGCATGCAAAATCCCTATCAGCAGCAACAATCGCCGTTCTATCAGCTGGGTTGCATGCTCGGAGGTTTGATAAGCGGCAACGGCAGCGGCGGGTGCAACAGCATGGGCGGCGGCCTCTTTGGAGGAAGCAGTTTGTTCGGCGGCGGCCAGTCCACTGTCGCACCACAGACGATGCAGTGCGCGACCAATCAGGACCAATACAACCAGCAGCAGCAGCAATATCAGCAGCAGTTGCAGCAATACAATCAGCAATTGCAGCAGTACAACTACCAGCTGCAGCAATATCAATACCAACAGCAGCAAATGATGTACCAGCAACAGATGCAGCAACAGCAGGCGATGATGTACGGTGGCGGGTATCCTGTCGGGTACAGTGCCCCTGTCGGATATGGTGCTGGCGGATACGGCTATGGCGCGGGCCTCACGCCGCCGCAGCAACCGGCGCAGTTGCCGCAGCCATGTTTCAATACGCAGAATCCGCAGCAGTGCCAGAGCTCGCCACCGCAGCCTGATCAGGGGCAGTGCACGAGCGGTCACTGGAATCCCACTTCGTACGGCAATGGCTGCGTCACGGGCTGGCAATGCATTCCGAATCCGATAACTCCGACGACACCCACTATACCGACTACACCGACTACGCCCACGACTCCGACCATTCCCACAACACCGACCACTCCGACGACACCAACGATACCTACGACACCCACAACGCCGACGACACCAACTATCCCAACCACTCCGACTACACCGACTACGCCCACGACTCCGACCGTTCCCACAACGCCGACAACTCCAACCACTCCCACAACGCCGACCACGCCGACCGACAACGGAACCGGCAACACGACGCCACCGCCCGCATTGCCGCCGCAGCCGCCCATCGCACAGCTCTCGTGTCAGCCGCAGGTGCTCGACGTGGGCATGACAGTCGCGCTTTCGTGGGCGTGCCAAAATTCCGCCGCGAGCCTCGGCAGTAATTTCAATACGGGTGGCCAACTCGCCGGCTCCGTCAATGCCGTCATCTCAGGGCTACCGGTTGGAGGCAACATACTCACCTATGGCCTGACGTGCACGGGAACGACAGGCGTCACTTCGGGAGCGCAGTGCGCCGTACAAGTCGGCAAGCCCGCTATCGTCCTCGTCGCCAATCCGTCCAAGGTGAAAGACGGAGATCCGGCAGCCATCGGATGGGTCTCGACCGGCATGCAATCATGCGTGGTTTCCAGCATGGATATGCCTTCCTTTACCGTGCAAAATGCCAACAACACGAGCGTGAGTGGAGTGGCAACGACGCCACCCATTCACAGCACCGTGACCATCTCGCTCCACTGTGTAACGCTTGGCGGACAAACGAAGAACACCGTTACGACGATCGGCATTCTCTAAGTTTCGAAGTTTTATAGCAGTCCGGGAAAAAAGCGTTCAAACGCACCACCTGCGTATTCAAGCCAGCTGCGCGGAGGTCTGCTTCCAACGAACGCACATATTCCCCCTCCTGATCATAGCCGAGTGCGATAATGCCGGGCGCAATTTTTTTGATGTGTTCGATGTAGCCCTCCTCATCGCCGAGGAGCGCTTCCTGTACGAACGGATGCGCGGCCACGCTCGCGAGCCGCTCATTTTCGTGTGTGCGCGGCAAAAATTTCTTTACACGCAGCACCGCGCTGTCGCGTGCGATCGAGACCACGAGGTAGGGCTCTCGCGAAAGCGCGCGCGCCTGTCGAAAAAAATCCTCATGACCGGCGTGTATCATGTCAAACGTCCCGAAGATCATTATCTTTTTCATGTATGTTCCAAAGGTATCATGTTATGCATACATCAAAACGCGTGGTACAACAATGCAATTGGAGAGGTGGCTGAGTGGTCTAAAGCACCTGTCTTGAAAACAGGCGTGGGGAAACCCACCGTGAGTTCGAATCTCACCCTCTCCGCATTTTTTCAAGGTGCTATCATTAAATGAATGCAGGTCGAAAACGAGGAAGAGAAAAATTTGGAAATAGAGGAGGCGGAAGAGACCGCTCAGCTCGTCGGCGAGGAAACACCGGCACCATTTGACGGGGAAAATGCGACGCTCTCATGGACCGCCTTCGAGCACGATCACGTGGAGCGTACGAGTGATTGGTTTTGGGCTCTCGGTATCGTCGCGGTGTGCGCAGCGCTCACGAGCATACTTTTCCATGATCTTTTCTTCGCTGTCATCATTTTGCTCGCCGCCTTCATGCTCGGCTGGCTCGCACGCACGCCGCAGGAACTTTTGGAATTTGAGATCACGGAAACAGGGATCCGGACGGGAGACGAAATGCATGTGTACGAAGACATCATCGCCTTTTGGGTCATTCACGATGCGGTACGCCCGCTCCTCCTCGTCGATACGGTCAAATTCATGTCGCCCAATCTCATTATTCCCATCCACGACATCGACCCCGATGAAATAAGTGCATATCTCAGAGAACATGCGAAGGAAGTGGAGATGAAAGAGCCACTCGCGCACAAAATACTTGAATTTTTCGGGTTGTGAACCCGCTTTCCCCGTGTCTCAGCAGATAAAGATATTCTTCATCTGATATAGTTCAAAATGATCGTGCCGCGCTTCAGACCCCGAAGCGCGGCATTATCATTGCCAGAGCAATGATAATGCCGCTTTTATCATGTCGGGCGACCCATGTTTCAGCTATACTTCGCATATGAAATATCTCGGGATCGATTATGGGACGCGCACCGTCGGAGTGGCGGTATCCGACGGGGGCGGTACTATCGCCTTTCCGCGGGCGCAGTTGCACAATGACGGGACGCTTATTGAATCACTTCTGAAGATCCTAAGTGAAGAAAGAATAGAGTCGGTCGTGGTCGGCGATACGCGCGCACTGAACGGCGCAGAAAATCCCATTACCGCCGAGGCGGAAAAATTCATAGCAGAACTCTCTGGCAGATCGCCTGTGCCCGTGCAGGGCGTCGGCGAAGCGTTCACCTCGGTGGAAGCGGGTCGCTATGCACCGGATAGTGAGCACAACGATGCGTCAGCGGCAGCCGTTATTTTGCAGCGATATTTGGACATGAAAGGATAGAATGCATGTATGGAGCCCATTTCATTCGACGATTTTAAAAAGGTTGATATTCGCATCGGCACCGTGCTCGCCGCGGAATTAGTTCCGGAGACGGACAAGCTCATCAAGTGCACGGTGGATTTTGGCGAGCTTGGTCGGCGCACCATCGTCTCCGGCATCGCGCAGTCTAAAAAGCCCGAAGACATCATCGGCAAACAATTGCCCTACATCGTGAATCTTGCGCCGCGCATGCTGCGAGGGATAGAGAGTCAGGGGATGTTGCTTGCAGCGAGTGATGAAAATGGCGTTGCACTTTTGTCAGCAGAGCGGGAATTGCCACCGGGTACGGCATTGCATTAGCTTGTTTGAAAGCCCTGCCTGCCGGCAGGCAGGCTACGCTCGCGGGACGCAGAAAAAAATGATTTCCGCGTCTCGACGCTAGCCCCGTCCCCAGTTCAACCGTGGCGGTACCCTCCCGTTCGGCTACCTTTCTGTTCGCATTGCGACACCCCACAATTCGTTGTGATCAAAACTGGGGCGGGTCGTCGACCAAAGACCTCGTCGCGGAAATCATTTTTTTCTGCGTCCCAGACTCACTTTCGTCCAGCAGTTTCAAACACGTGGGGAAAAGGGCCGTTCGTCGAGGCTATATAATAGGAGGAATGAAGATAGCAGAGAACCCCACGCATCTGCGGGCTTTTTCTCATATGTTGTCGCGGTGGTTTCCCACTCCGCAGCTCCTCATGCCGCGCGCGCTCGGCGTGGACATCTCCGACGCCTCTATCAAATGGCTGCTCTTGGGCAAAGACGGCGAGCATCTACGCGTCGTTTCTTTCGGCGATGAGCCTCTCTCGGCCGGAGTCGTGGTGCAAGGGCTCGTGCAAGATATCCCCGCGCTCACCAAGGCACTCATGGCCATAAAAGCGAAATGGCATGGCGTCGAATGCGCGCACGCCGCCCTCCCTGAAGAGTCGGCGTATGTGTTCAGCATGCACGTGCCGTACAATTCCGGACGCGAGCAGACCCTGCGCCTCATTGAATTCGAGCTCGAAGGTCGCGTGCCCATCGCGCCCAATATCGCCGTCTACGATTACAACATCATCATGGACCGCGACGATGATCAGGGTACGGAAATAGGCGTGGTCGTATTCGCGCGCGAGCATGCGCAAAGCTACGTGGAGGCATTCCATGCTGCCGGTATCCAATTACTTTCGCTTGAAGTGGAGGCGCGCTCTATCGCGCGGGCGGTCGCATCGGACGCGCCCACAGAGCCGATCACCATGCTCGTGGATTTCGGCCGCGACAGGAGCGGTTTTGCGGTCGTGAAGCGCGGCGTTCCCATTTTTACATCCACGGTGGCGGTGGGCGGCGAAGCCATCACTGCCGCCGTCGTCAAAAAGCTGAATCTCACAGCCGAGCAAGCCGTTGATTTTAAGGACGAGGAAGGGCTTTTGGCCGACGCGAGCAAAAAGGAGGTCGTGACAGCGATCATGCCGGCCGCTTCCGCGCTCGCCGACGAAGTGGCCAAGCACTATCACTACTGGGACACAAGGCGCAATGAGCATGGCGAGCGCATGACACCGGTCGGCAAGGTCATTTTGGTCGGAGGGAGTTCCAATCTGCGCGGTCTTGAAGATTTCATCGCGGGCAAAGTACAGGCCGAAGTGGAGCGCGGCAACATCTGGCGACACGTGAGCGGATTCGACGACTACATTCCGCCCATCGACAGGCGCACATCGCTCCAATACGCGACCGCGATGGGTCTTGCGCTTCGCAGCATGCATTTGAAAATATGGTAAACGTTCTTCCACCTGAAGAGTTGCGCGATGTCTGGCGATTTTATCGCGCGCGTTTCGTGCTCGTGTTCTCGCTTGTGATGATCGGCTGCGCCATCATAGCGTGCGTGGCACTCCTGCCCTCGTTTTTCATGCTCTGGACGGGCACAAATGGTGGAAGCTCGCTCCCGAAAAATGTGGACCCTGAAGCCGACAAAGCCGAATTCGCGCATTCACGTGACCTGCTCGCACAGCTCGCACCTCTCGCGAATGCCACATCATCGCCGACTGAAGGACTCGCGCATTTGATACTGGCGCGTCCGAAAGGCATCACCATTGATCGCATCGTATACAGTGCCGGCAGGCCATCCTCTCTCATCGTGACCGGGCTATCCGACAAACGCGAAACCATCAATGCGTTCCGCGACGCGCTGCAGCACGACGCCACGTTCGGAAACGTCAATATTCCGATCAGCGATCTTGTCGGCGCCACCAACGGCAAATTTACCATTACCCTCACGGGAACATTCTGATATGGCATCCTTCGCACCACGTATCGCCTGGCCCGTGCTCCTCATCGCGATAGCCGCATGGGTGGGTGTGTGGTACTTCAACTCCTATATCGGCCAAATGGATCACGATTACAAAGAATCCGCTGCGGCCGTGGCTCGCAGGACGGCGCAAGAAAATTCCGCAGCGCACCTCCACCTGCTCCTCGTGCAAACACACGACCAGCGCTCCGAGCTCGATTCTCTGGTCGGCACCGATCTTATTTCCATCGTCGATACGCTTGATAGGGCGGGGAGAGCGGCGGGTGTGCAGATCGAGATCCAAAACACGTCGCAAGTAGCCACCGCCTCAAAAAATTCCGGCACGGTGGCCTCGGCACTTGCGTTCGTGATCCAAGCGAGCGGCACTTTCGAGCAGATCACACACGTACTCGACCTTTTGAATGTGCTGCCGACACCCTCGACCATCGAACAATACGACCTCGACCATTCATCCGGCGGATGGGTGCTCCATGCGCGTATGCGCATCCTCACCACGGCGTCCCTATGACATACCTATGCCGATAAAAAACCTTTTCGAACGATTCAAAGAAACCTATCGCGGCCTCAACGAGCCGGAGTACATGGATGTATTCGCCGGATTCTATTGGCACGCGCTCGTGCTGACGGGAGCGCTCATCGTCCTTTTCTCGCTCTTCTACGGCGCACAGACGTTCATGGGCGTGCAGGAGACCATCGCATCGGAAGCCAATCTGCCGTCCGCTTCGGTCAAAGATCTCGATAAGGACCAATTGCAGGCGGCACTCGATGGCTTCAAGGCGCGTTCGGCGCGTTTCAACGCCACCGTTTCCGCCACGCCGACGATACCTGATCCCGCAAAATGATTCGGAAAATGCTGAAATCTGCGATATTCTGATTTTGTTCTCGTCGCCCTCGTAAGCCCACTGCTTTCGAGGCCGTCGCTCGGAAAAATAGAGAATATCATGATATTCTCTATTTGTTCCTCACTAGCCCTCGTAGTTTAATGGATAAAACTCCGGACTTCTAAGCCGGCTATCGAGGTTCGATTCCTCGCGAGGGCACATGTTAGCTAGGATTCCCTGGGAATGTTATCTTGCAATTGCGGGCGCGCTTAGCTCAGTGGTAGAGCAGTGCTTTTACACAGCAAAGGTCAGGGGTTCGAATCCCTTAGCGCGCACATGGAAGAGATACATTGCATTGTCCACGGCAAGGTACAGGGCGTCTTTTTTCGCGATTTCGTGTGCAAGCACGCCGAATCGCTTCACTTGAAAGGGTGGGTGAAAAACCAATATGGAGGCACCGTCGAGATAGTGGCCCAAGGTCCGAAGACCGATCTTGAGCGCTTTTTGGGCCATGTGAGGCATGGCTCAAGCTCGGCACGCGTTTCGGAAGTGGAAGTGGAATGGGAGAAGCTCATGGTCCCGTACACCTCTTTTGAAGTTGTCTTATGAAAATTCTTCTGGTATAGTCGTCTCTCATGGCCATCAAAATTTCACCGGTAGATATGAATGCGCGCAAGAAGCTCGACCTCCGGCCGGGCGACACCGTGCGTGTCATGCAAAAGATCGAAGAGAAGGGCAAGTACCGCCTACAGGCCTTTGAGGGTCTCGTCCTCGCGCGCAAACACGGTACCGAAGCCGGCGCCACCTTTACCGTGCGTCGCGTCGCTTCCGGCGTGGGCGTAGAGAAGGTCTACCCGCTGTACTCTCCCATGATAGACACCATCGAGGTCGTGAAGCGCGCCCGTGTGCGCCGCGCCAAGCTCTACTACATCCGCGAAAAGGTGGCCCGCGAAGCCCGCCGACAGCTGCGCCGCTCCCGCATGATGGGCGGCTCTATGGCTGCCGAAGACGGCGCCGAAGCCGCCGCAGAGGCTGCTATCAAAGCGGGAAGCGAGCCGGTTACCGCAGAATAATCACACCCCCGCATTGCGGTCCAAAATAACGTTGTACAATGTATCTGCACCAATGAGTGCGGATATTTCTTTATTAATAGATAGAAACATCATGAACGACAAACGCGGTTTTACATTAATCGAACTTCTCGTCGTCATCGCGATCATCGGCATCCTTGCCACGATCGTTCTGGCTTCGCTCAATAGCGCACGCATCAAAGCGCGCGACGTGCGTCGTCTTGCCGACCTCAAGCAGCTGCAAAACGCCCTCGAGCTCTATGCGCACGATCACGCGGGTCAGTACGTGGACTCTGCTTCTGCGGCCAACGTCGCCACAGCACTCTCGCCGCTGGTGCCGACCTACATCGCCGCTATTCCGAATGACCCGCTCGGCGGCAGTTTGGTCTACAACTACAAGTCCACCGCGGCATCGCAATCGACCGGATATTGTCTCGGCACTGTGCTCGAGGGCGCGGTACCGACACCATCGACCACCTGCGCGGCAGCCGTCAATCTCGTCGGCACTGCCGACTACGGCGGCGGGGCCAACATGAACTTCGCTGTCGGCAACAACAGCTAGGCATTTCGTTCGGAAAACAAAAGCGTCCCTCCACGGGACGCTTTTGTGTATTTGATGATAAGCAATATGTTGGATATAGTAGGCGAGAAGTTGCAGATGCGCAGGTGGCGAAATTGGTAGACGTACTACCTTGAGGTGGTAGCGCCCGCAAGGGCATGGAGGTTCGAGTCCTCTCCTGCGCACAAAAACAAGGAGCCCGACGCATGCCGTCGGGCGACTATGTTTTCGTAGCCGCAGGAAGGGACTCGAAGGCGAGCGCTGGGGCCCCGCGAGTGCGCGGGGATGCGCGAGCAGGGCCGAGAAACTTTTTTGAGCGACGGCGAGAAAAAGTGTTCTTGGCCTAGTCCTCTCCTGCGCACAAAAACAAGGAGCCCGACGCATGCCGTCGGGCGACTATGTTTTCGTAGCCGCAGGAAGGGACTCGAAGGCGAGCGCTGGGGCCCCGCGAGTGCGCGGGGATGCGCGAGCAGGGCCGAGAAACTTTTTTGAGCGACGGCGAGAAAAAGTGTTCTTGGCCTAGTCCTCCTGCACAAAAAGAAAAGCCGGCTAGTGGCCGGCAGTGGGGATCTGTTGGACTGTGAAGCTGCTATAGGAAGAGCGCAATTCCACCATGCCGTTTTCCGTTGGGACCGGTCGGCCTCTCACCGTCGTTTGGAATATTCCGAACTCGGGGACGCCCGGTATCTGCTTGATGAACTTGAGCGGTCCGACGCGGACCGGCTCGTACTCAAAAAAGCACGTAGGGCTGCCGGCGCTTGCGTTGGCCTCCCTCACCGAATCCTCGGGGGTCCGGCGGTCGATGAAAAGCGCAATGACGTTCTCCATCGCGCCGAAGTCTCGGCAGAACGCACCGTTCCTGTACTGCTCGGTATCTCCCGCAGGAGCGCCAAGCGCTGCTATCACGAGTAGGGCAGAGAGGGCCATGAAGACCTCCTTTGTGAACCGAGTAAAATTAAAACACAATATATTATAAAAAGCAAGCGCCGAGCAGAACTCGGCGCAAGATGTTACTGCGGATCGGAGCGATGGGTGAGGCCCTTCACGACGGCGGGAAGTTCGTCGAGGTATTGGCCCATAAAAAACTTCTCGCCGGTGCCGTCGCCGTAGGCGTTGTCAAAGATAGCCATCATCGACTGCATCTCTATCTTGCACATCTCAATGCGATCGACGATGAGCTCATTCACCGCTGCGTCATTGGCGCCCTGAAATCGAGGGTCCGACATGACGGCCTCGGCAACGCATTCATTCGCACGGGTAATAGTGCTCTTGAGTACGGCCCGCAGTCCGTTCGCGGACCGAGCGTCCGTGTGTACGGGGTTCGTGGGGTTGACCGACACGGCTGTCAGTACTGACAGGCTGATGAGTGCGGCACCTAGTGAGCCGAGCATGGCGACCTCCTATTGTTCCTTCGCCACTATAACCAAAGAAACGCGTATTATGCAATAGAGCAGAAAAAAAAGAAGCCCGACCATACGTATGATCGGGCTTCGGGAAATCGGTCTCATCAACCACTGCCATGAGCTTTTGCGGTGCCTCGTCGGTAGGCCGCAGCTTCGACTCCCAAACTTCGCGGCCCGAACGCAGCCGGCAGCAAGAAGTTGAGCGTCGTTATAAGGACCTGACCTGTTTCGAGGGCAAGGATGACCGCACACGGGTTGGCTTCGAACTCGTTGGTGACCTGCCTGCATGCGCCGCAGGGCGTTATGAATTCCTTGCGTGCAGCCTGCCGGATATCCTTCGAAACACTCTGATCGAAGTCGCCGACGACCGCATACGCGAGGAACTCCCGAAAGCCGGTAGAGACCGCCTTGAGAGCGCCCACACGCTCCGCGCACACGGTGGAGCCGTAGGCCGCGTTCTCGACGTTGGAGCCGCGGAATATCCACTCATCGCCGGAGCGACTACGGGCCAATATCGCGGCACCGACATTGAAATGCGAATACGGCGCATACGACTCTTCGCGCGCGGCGCGCGCTTCTTCGATAAGTCTGACGATCATCTCGCCCGACAATTCGCGGCCGTTGATGTTGTGATTACGTGCCGTTTCAGCCCGGAGCTCCGGAATCGTCGTGCGCACGCCTTTGCGTGCGGCGAGCACGAGCTCAAGCGGGTCTTTCTGGGCCAGCAAGTCGGCGAGAATGTTCTGCGGGTCGAGATGGTCCGTTCTAAAGTCCATTTTTTCCTCGCGTTCAGAGTTCTAATTGTTCCGTGTCGAGTATAGATGAATCGTGACCAAGGTGCAATCGAGCACATCCCACGTCAAGTTGTCAGATGAATGTGGCGCGGTACTCTTCACTGTAGATTAAGAAGGAGTAACGTGATGAATGAACGTGCATCCGTTTTTGTATTTGATGCCGACGACACACTGTGGATGACCGAGTGGCAGTATTCGCAAGCATACGCGAACTTTTTTGCGTATCTGTACGAAATTTTGGGTGATCGCATGCCCAATCTGCATCTCGTTCGCGAGCGTTTCTTCGAGATCGAGAGCCAGCTGTACGATACGTACGGCGTGAAGCGCGGCCGCGTCGAGGAGGCGATGGTACAGACATATCGCAAGGTGTGTGATTCGATCAGCTGGCGATTCGGCGAGAACGTTCTCTCTGAAGCGCATGAAACGCGCATTCGCGAGATCGGGGATATGCCGTTCGATTACACTCGCTTGCGCTATCTGCCGCATGTGCAGGAGACCCTGAGCACCCTCAAGGATGCGGGCGCACGTCTGTGCCTGCTCACGAGCTACGATACCAATGTTTTCCCGCACAAAGCGGCGCATCTTGGCATTGAGCGATGGTTTCCGCGCGAGCACATCCGCGTGGTGGAGCACAAGAAATGCACACAGGACTTTATCACGGTGAGCGGATGGGACAGCCAGTCGCATCCATCAGACAAGCAGTGGTACGCGGTCGGTAACGGCGAAAGCGATATCAAACCCGCACTTCTGATCGCCGAGAACTGGCGTGGCATTCATATCCCGCAGGGATCGACCTCGGCATACTTCAAGGAGGACTCTCCGGCACGGGGTTTCGCGACCGCACCTCTCGTGCATGACCGCGTAAAGGCCATTCGCGATTTTTGCGAACTACTTCCCGCAATCGACTCCCCGCGCTAGGCGGGGAGTTTTTCTATGTATGTGGCGACGAGCTCCACGAACTTTTTCTGGTGTTTCGCGTTCGATATCAAATTCAGTTCGTCAGTGTTCACGGTGAGCACGGGAGCGTGTCGGAACGCTGCCAGCCAGTCTTTTTGAAGCTCGGCGAGGAGCCGCAGATAGGGGAGCTTCACGTTTTTCTCGAAATCGCGTCCGCGCGTGCGTATGCGCTGCAATATCACGGGCACCGATACGTCGAGATGGATGATCAGAGAGGGCACGGGTGAATGTTTACTGACGGAATTGAAGAGTTTTTCATAGAGAGCCAGTTCCGAATCACTGATGTAGCCGAGCTTGTGCTGGGCACCGGTGTATGTGAGGTAATCGTCGTAGATCGGCCCATCCTGAATGACGCTGTTCTTCGCGAGCAGCGGCGGGATGCGATCGAGCTGGATCGCCCGCTCGCTCAAATGCTGGAGCTGCGAAGCGAGCGCCCAGCGTTTGGGATTGCGATAGAACAACGGGAGAAATTTGTTGCCGGTCAAATTTTCTTCGAAGAGTTCGAATCCGAGCCGGTCGGCCAAAAGTTTGCACGCGCTCGTTTTGCCGGAGCCCATCACGCCCGCGACGGTGATAAAGCGATGATTTTTTGCCATCCGTATAGTTATACCTTAAAAAGGCACTGTAGAGCACAAAGTTGTTATCATATATCCATGGCGTTCTTTTCCGGAAAAGGGGACAAGGGGACGACGACCCTCTTCGACTCGAAGAGCGGCGTGCGCGTGTCGAAGTCATCCCCCATATTCGAGTGTTTGGGCCAGCTCGACGAGCTCAATGCGATAGTGGGCTGGTGCAAGGTGGCGGCACCGGATAAAAAGGGCAAGGAACTGCTGCTCGACGTGCAAAATCATCTCTTTACTATTCAGGCTGAAGCTGCGGGGGCCAAAAAAAATGTGCCGCTCGAAAGCGTGGAAAAAATATCCGCGCTCGTTAAAAAAATTGAACGTTCGTTACCCGAAGTGAAAACGTTTTTGATGGCCGGTGGTACCGAATTTTCCGCGCGGCTCGATATGGCGAGGGCGATCTCTCGGCGAATGGAGCGGCGCTTGGTTACGCTGCATGAATCGGGGGAGCGGGAGATAAGCGAAACGAGCCGCGCGTATGCCAATAGGCTCTCATCGCTTTTTTACGCGCTCACGCGCCTTGAAAATCATCGGGCCGGAATTTCCGAGCAGCCGCCGGAGTATAAAAGCTGACTATGGCACGCCCGCGATTATTTCCCCGAAGCGTAGAAGAACTCGTGCATTGGTACGAGCGCTACATCTCGCCGCTTTCTCTGGTGGCGGGATTCATTGCCGATAATCTCATTTTGCTCCGGCGTGTCGATCTTCTGCGCAGCAACCTTTTGCTGTTCTTTTATCTAGCCATCGCGGCTGTCGGCATCGTGCTCATCAACATGATAGAGAGCGGCCGTATCAAGAAGGAGTGGGCGCTCTCCATCGCGCCGCTCGTACCGGTCGTCGTGCAATTCGCCTTCGGCGGACTCTTCTCGGGATTCCTCTCGCTCTACAGCAGAAGCGCGGCGTACGCGGTGAGCTGGGTGTTCGTCGTTGTGCTTGCCGCAGTGCTCCTCGGCAACGAGCGATTCACCAGATTCTATACGCGTTTTCCGTTCCAGATAGGAGTGTATTTCGGGGTGCTCTTCTCGTTCCTTATTTTCTTTTTGCCGGTCGTCTTTCACAGGATCGGCCCCACCATGTTCATCGGCAGCGGCATCGTGAGCCTCGTCGTTATTTCCATATTGCTCGCGGTCCTTCTGCGCCTTGCACCCGAGATCGTGAAGCGCGAGCAAACGCGCACGGCGCGCTGGATAGCGATCATCTATATCGTGTTCAATGTCCTGTATTTCGGCGGCGCCATACCGCCGCTCCCGCTTGCGCTCAAAGACGCCGGTGTGTATCACAAGGTGCTCCACGTCGATACCACGTATCAGTTGAGCTATGAGCCGGTGCCGTGGTACGAGTCGTATCTGAATTACAACAACGTATTCCATCGTGCGCCCGGCGAACAGGTGTACGTATGGACTGCCATCTTTGCGCCTTCCGGTCTTTCGACCACCATCTTGCATCAATGGCAAAAGTACGACGAGGCGAAAGGGCAGTGGACGACGACCAACATCGCTGTCTTTCCGATAGTGGGCGGACGCGACGGAGGCTATCGCGGCTACTCGGTCGGCGCGTCCGTTACGCCGGGCCTCTGGCGGGTCAATGTCATCACATCGTACGGACAGATCATCGGCAGGGTGGCCTTTACCGTGGAGGACGTGGATACCAAGGTCCCGCTCTCCCAGAAAATCCAGTGATTTTTTGCCGTTTTCGTGGTAAAACTCGTGTGAAGAGAAGAATGGCGGCTATGGTGTAACGGTTAACACTGGAGCTTCTGGATAATGTTCGTCCCGGCAGAAAACCAATGCTACAGTGACATTATGGCAGTTGACGTAGTGTGTAAGAGATGCAACAAGCATTTTCTTGTTAAACCCTTTTTTATTAAAATCGGGGCAGGCAAATATTGTTCGGCAAAATGTCAGCACGAGGATTCGCGTACAGGAGAGTGGTTCAAGTGTGAGGGATGTGGCAAAGATGTTTACCGTACCCCCAAATACATCAAGGCCTCAAAAAGTAAAAAGTATTTTTGCGGAAAATCATGTCAGACGATATGGCGAAATAAAGAATTTAGCGGCACACGACATGCGGCATGGCGTCACGGACGAGGATCGTATCGCAATATCATGAAACGTGCGGGAAGAGAAATACGATGCGAGTTTTGCGGCACCCTTGATGGCCGAGTCATCATCGTGCATCATAAAGATAAAAATAGAAGGAATAATAAGTTGAATAATCTCGCGTGGCTTTGCCGCAATTGTCACTACATAGTTCATAATTTTTCTGATGGACGTACTCGGGGTTTGATTGTATAGTCCCCTAAATGATGGTGGTCGTAGCTCAATAGGTAGAGCTCCGGTTTGTGGTACCGGAGGTTGCGCGTTCGAGTCGCGTCGACCACCCCAGTAAAATAAAGTGCTTCCAAAAGAGAAACCGTCACCGATGGTCGGTGACGGTCATAGGTAGATCGCGGCAACAAATAAATGGAGGCCGCTGCCGCAAAGCAGAATGCCATGTTGCAGCTCCCGATAGCCCAGCATGCATGGCACCGGATCAGGTTTTTCGAGAACAAACACAAGGAACTGTATGAAGTACAAGACAATGCCGGATAGAAAGCCAATCCATGCGATGAGCGGCAGCATGTGCGGATTTATAAGGGATAGTGTAAGACCACCCAGCCCCAATGCGAGATAGAGAACACAACGCAGCTTGCCATGTTCCGGCAGAGCAATTCGTACGACAAGTACCACAACGGTGACCACGCCCAGCATCCACAGACGCCAGTTTGCATCTATCGGCGGGAGTGAACGCACCCAGTACTGCGCATAGGTCGCCGTTATCAAAACAGCGATCATGAGATGATCTATCGCTTGCCTGGTTTTGTTATAGGGCAGCCAGTGGTAGACGCAACTGATGCCATATTGGGCTGCCAACGCGACAGGAAGAAGCAACAACGAAACCTCCGGTCGATAGATGCCGAATCCGATTGCTGCGAGCGCTCCCACAATATCCAATCCGCATACTATTGGGTGTCGCGGATATAAGTCGCACCCGTCTTCTCGGTGAGCCAATACGTTCACGGTTAACTCCCGAAGTTACGATTGCCCACGAGACATTAACACATCGGGGTGTATTTATGGAAGCCGTCGAGTTCGAGCATAAATTCCTGTCGGAAAGTATCGAAGGCCGGATTTTGTATACTACAGATATGACAAAGAAAATTTCCGGCGGGGTTGCGCATGAGATGCCGGCAGATTTGCGAAAAGCCCTTACGTCCGATCGGAAAGCGCTAGCGGCATGGGAAGACATCACGCTGCTCGCCCGCAATGAATGGATCTGTTGGACTATCTCCGTTAAAACACCCGAGAAGAGGAAGGAGCATGTCGACAGGGTCGTTTCGGAACTAAAAGAAGGGATGCGCCGCCCGTGCTGCTGGTATGGTTGCACACATCGCACAGATAAGGCCATGAGTCGTTCGCAAAAATTCGTGCTAGGTACACGATCTAAAAAGTAGGGCAACAATACGCAGTAATTGCGCTGTTTTTGCAATAGGTTCAAAGTCCAAAGTGCGCTCTAATTGAGCGCAGTAGTCCTCTGACATTGGAGAGTCAAATGGAATTCCAAAAAGAGATCACGCGCTGCGGCGCGCCTCTGTACGTGTTTCCCATGAAGCACGCGACGTCGATCGCGCTTGGAGTGCTCATTCACGCGGGCACGCGTGATGAGCTGGCGCACGAAGCGGGCCTTGCGCATGCGCTCGAGCACATGCTTTTTCAGGGCAACGACCGATTGCCCGATTCCCGCTCGATATCGAGCGAGATCGAGTTGATCGGGGGCAACATCAACGCCAGCACCGGCAAAGAATACACCTTCTACAGTCGGGTCGTGCCGGATGACGCACTGCCGGTCGCCGCGGATTCGCTGGCGAGTCAGCTCCACACGTCGAAATTCCGCACCGAAGATTTGAAAGAAATGCGGAATATCGTTCGCGAGATCGGGATGGCGGACGATCACCCGACAAAATTTTGCGCACGGAAATTCTATGCGCACATACTGGGCGATCATCCACTCGGAAAAGTGACGCTCGGTACCAAAGAGAGCGTGCTCGGATTCACGCGCGACGACTTTTTGGGATTCAACGAGCGGTACTATCACGCAGGCAACTACGCGTTCATCGTCGTTGGAAAGACCACGATGAGCAAGGCACTGAAGGCGTTCAACAAGGCCTTTACGTATCCCTCATCTCGTCCAAAAAATGCTCGCTTCGCGGCGAGTGTTACGCCGGCACCGGACAGACGTCTCGTGCTCAATAGGTCCATCGAGCAAGCCGAATTGTTCTTCGGCACACTCATAGGAGGCTCGGCTGACAAAGATACCAAAGCGCTCGATTTCTATGCAACGATGCTGAGCGGGGGAATGTCATTTCCGCTCTTTCAGGAGATACGTGACCGGCGCTTACTGTGTTATCACGTGCATGCGGGCGTCGACGACTATGCCGACCTCGGTATATTCGAACTCTACATCAGCACTGATCCCGAACGCGTACAGGAAGCTGTGCGCAGCATTCACGAGGTTGTCGCCACATCGTGTACGGATGAGCTTTTCGCCCATGCGCGCTCGCACTTGCTTGGCGACCATAAGGTCAATCTCTACGCGAGCCCCGAAGCACTGATGTATAGGGCAGCGAGTGACATTATTGAGACGGGCGACCCGATCTCCCCGGCGAAGATCAAAGAGGAGATAGAGTCGCAGACGCTCAGCGCCGTGCAGAGCGCCGTCGAGAAGTATCTGCTCGACGAAAGTACGTACGCATATACGCTGCTTGCTCCAGAAGGAGCGAAACTTTCGTAATGTAGATAGGCCAGCTCAGCGAGCTGGCCTATTTTTTCGCTATACTGTACGGATGCCCACTCTGGTCGCCACGCGCGTGTTTGCTATCGCCATGCCGGTGCTTTTTATGATCGCACTCATTCCATTCGTGCAAAATGATCTCAGTCTTGCCGGCATCTACATTGTCATCATCGCGGTTTCGGCTATCAGGTACACGCACAAAGACCTTGCGTTCCTCATTTTTGGTTTGGTCATCGTTACGCTCTGCGAATATCTGTTCCTCAAGACCGGCGTGGAGACATTCGAGCGCCGCACGCTCTTTGGCATCATGCCGATATGGCTGCCGCTGCTGTGGGCATATGTGTTTGTCGCTATAAAGCGCAGCGTGCTAGTCTTTGAGAGATATCTCGGATAACCATGGAAATCTCACTCGTCATACCCGCATATAACGAAGAGGCATATGTCGGCAAAACGCTCGACTCGGTTCTCGCACATTCGCACGGCAAATTCAAGGAGATAATCGTTGTCGACAACAATTCGGCTGACAAGACGAGCATCGTCGCAGCGCAGCGGCAGGGCGTCACTGTGATCAGGGAAGAGCGACGGGGCACCAACAACGCGCGGCAAACGGGCGTGGAGCACACGACGAGCGACCTTATCGCATTTATGGACGCCGACACGATGTTGCCGGAGGGCTGGATAGAAAAAGCGCTCAAAATATTCGAAGAGAGACCTGCTGTAGTGATGCTTTCGGGGCCGGCACGCTATTACGACGCCAAGAACTATCAGAATTGGGTGCTCAACACGCTCTGGTGGCTCTCCGGCGCGCTCGTCTATCCGCTGGTCGGCTACATGGTACTTGGCGGCAATTGCGTCGTGCGCGCGAGTGCCGTCAAAGACATCGGCGGGCTGGATCGCAGCATTACATTCTACGGCGACGACACCGATCTCGCGCAGCGCCTCGCCAAGGTGGGCAAGGTGCTCTTTCGTCTCGATTTTTTCATCTATTACTCAGCGCGCCGCTGGCAAAAGGAGGGCTTTGCGCACACCGCATGGAAATACGCCACCAACTACATTTTCCACGTACTCTTCAAGAAGCCCCTCAGCAAAGATCACGTCGATGTCCGCTGATATGAGCCGCGCAGCTGTAGCCGCCGTGAGTTTTGCGCTGATCGGCATCGCCGATCTGCTTTTTGAAGCGCCTCACACGGTGTATGTGCTGCCGCACAGTATTTTTTTCTTCACGCTCGTGCTCAACACGTTCTTCTCCGTCAGATTTTTCTCGCGCGTTATACCGGAGAGCAACCACCAATTTGTCATTGATACGCTCATCACCATCGCATACGCTGGTCTCGCAGTGTCTATCGGTTACGAAATACCGTTCGCCTTTTTCGCGCTCGTTGTCTTTATCCTCGCACCGCTCAAGTACGTCTTCCTCAGGCGCCTCGGCATCTTTGCCGCGCTCCTGAAGCGCAAAATAACCATTAATCTCCTTGGCGCGGCACTCTGCATGGCCGTTTTCACCGGCACGGCGCTTGGCTTTGCGCTCCCCTTTGCATGGACGCTCGCGGTAGTGTTCGTCATTGCCAATATATATCTTCTTTTCGTTCGCCCGATGTATCGCGTGTGATGCAAGAGGATTTTTTGGAGGAGCGGGGGATATGGTACAGCACGAACGGGGGGGCGCGAGCACCCGCCATCGTTTTCATACACGGTCTCACGGGTAGCTCGTCCGCGTGGCACGAGTACGAAGAGAAATTCGCGGCGACGCACCGGATCATTTTCTACGATCTGCGCGGCCACGGAAGATCGGTCAAACCAAAACGATATGAAGACTACGAAATGCAGCAGCATGTCGACGACCTCAAGGCGCTGCTTTCGCATCTCAGCGTGGAGCGGTGCACGCTCGTAAGCCATTCGTACGGCACGCTTATTGCACTCGAATGTATTCTTCAGAGTTCCGCGAGTGTGGAAAAAGCGATCTTCATCAGTCCCACGTTCGATCTGCGCACTATTCGCCTGCAGCGGTTTTCAGATTCCTTTATCCGGACCCTCTGTCGCATATTCGCTTTTTTCCCGATCCGCAGCGCGCATGGGCGTCACGTGGATTATGGTAAATACAGGCACACTGGCGATTGGAATTTTCGTAGGATGTGGGCGGATATCCGCAACACCGGCCTGCGCGTCAGCATGTTTTGTCTCGATATTCTCTGCGCATCGGAAGATCCGCAGAAGTGGAAAAAACTGGATATGCCCGTGCATATCATTCACGGAAGCAAAGACAGCGTGATACCGCTAGCGCATGCGCAGGCGATGGCCACAAGTACCAATGGTGCCGAGCTAACTATCATTGATGGCGCGAACCACGTCTTGGTCATCAACGATGCCGCCGATGTGTCCGCAGCGCTCGAGCACATCCTTAATGCGATCAGCTCAACGATATCTCACGAAGAAAAGTTCGCGGTACCCGCCCTTTAAGCAGCCGAATTGCGTTGTTTTTCGAGCTCATTGAAAAATCCTTCGAGAATGTGTGCGGCGCGCGGGTCGGCGTCGATCGTGTCGTGTGCGCCGGTGATCTGAACGTCGAGAACGCCATGGTCGCGAAGTAGTTTCATCGACTCCGCGATGCGCTCCGGTGGAAATACTCGATCATCGGAACCTCGTACGATAGCCACCCCCACACCGAGCTCCCGTACCTTTATGATGGCGTCGGTGAGGTTTAGCCCCGCAAGACCACGAGCCTCTGCGAACGTGCGCGCAATGCCTTTACCTGCTGCCGAGAGTACGCCGCCCGGATTCGAACTCGGTTCGTCAAGTATTCCAAAAATATGCTTTGCGCCCTCCTTGCCGATCATGCGGGCCACTTGTTTCTCGATCTTTTTGCCCGCCTCATCGAGAGGTCCGTATTCAGTGATGCCACGCTCCTTTGCGGCGTCGCGAAGTCGCACGAGTTCATCGTAGATCACGTGTTCGTCCGCCTCGATCCCAGGAAGGGACTCTTCGTCGCCGCCTCGTTTCAACTCTGCTATTTCGCGTGCGATCTCGTGGAGATCCGTCGGAGCATCTGTCCCAAAATCCGGTTTCGCGAAATTTTCGGAAAGCACGCGGCCAACGAGCTTATAAAGCCTATCTCCGCCCACAAGCCCGGCGGGCCCATAGGAAACGATGTTCCGGATGCGATTTTCGCGATTCTCTTTTTTTGCTCTCACATCATCGATCAGCGCCGCTATTACCGTGTACGCGGAACCGCGCGAGTGGGTCATCATGTCCACCTGCGATTCCTGTTCGTTGCGGAGGACACCAAGGAGGATCTGTGCGCCGCGAACTTCTTCGGGGCACTTTTCGACATTGATGACTCCTTTCAGCGCATCGATCTCATCTTGCGAAAGTTCCGGCAGTTCGCCGCCGGCACGCGGATGGTCAAATGTAAGAGTGGGCCGGCCATCTTCGTACATTTGCCCGAGCATCGGGCCGTACACTTTGAGCGGGTGAGCGAACGCCTCGGCAAAAACGAGCCTGTGCGCGTTCTTTATTTTCTCTTCCGGCGGCGTAATGCTTGTCACGCGAACGACCGTTTCCGATCCGGGCTCACGATCTTTACTATCGATCGTCAGCGTCGAATATCTCTCGAATTGTTTTTCAAAGTCGTCTTTTTTTTCGAGTTTCTTATCGGTGAATCCTTCCATAATCAAGTATTGCCTAAAGCTGCTTAGCGATCATTTTCGCGTCAGGCGCACCTGCACGAGGCGGCCTATGGCGATAAAGAGAATGACGAGGATGAGAAAGCCGCCGACGATGGATACTTTGCCGAGCGTGTTGTTGACCACCACGTACAGGTGACTGAAGAAGTAGCCCACCCCGATGAGCGCGCCCGTCCAGATGATTTCGCCGAGAATATTGAACGTGATATATCGCGTGAAAGGTATGCGCGAGAGCCCTGCAGTAAAAAGGGTCACAATGGAGAGGCCGAAGCCGTTGGTTACTTTTGAAAGGAGGAGGATGCGGCTGTCGTGGCGGTGAAAGATGTCGCGTACCTGCGCGATGTGTTCGGTGTTGATGCCGAAGAATTTGCCGAAGCGATGCGCAAAACGGTGGCCGAAATGGTAGCCGATGGTGTACCATACGATGTCGCCAAAGAGGGCACTGCCAGCGATGTACACGAGCGATGGGAAGAAGTCGAGGTAATCTACGCGAATAAGCACGCCCGCGAGCAGCGCTGTAGCTGGCTGTGCTATGAGCGAGGCTGGAATGAGGCCCAGATATTTGGCCTGAATAAAACTTCCTGCGAGAGTTGTTACCGGAGACATCAAGGGTAGTATACCCCCTTGTAAAGTCAGGTGAAATGTAAGCTTAATGTAGCGGGTCTTCGAAGCTACTTTCTAACGGGTTATACTAAATCTTTATGAATGGTGAGGCACATGGGTCGCTGCACAGACATTCGCATCGGCATCGCGAGCTTGCGCGGCGGTATCGCCACTACATGTCACAAAGGGAGTTCCGCTGGTCGGTCGGATATGCGGCGCTCCTGTTCGTGCTTAGTTTCGCCATTAATACCTTTGCGATCAACTTTGCGACCGAGCGCGCGAGTAATGCCGTGACCGATATCGTGCTCTCCAACGTACCCGTTTTCAACGTGGATGACCTTTTTGTTTACGGCACCTTTTTCGGCGTCTTCGTAATAGCGATACTTGGTCTTTCTCACCCAAAGAGGCTCCCGTTCATCCTCTACACAGCTGCACTCTTTTTTCTCGTGCGCTCGCTCTTTATTTCCATGACGCACCTCGGGCCGTTCGAGCCGCACACCTCGACGGACTTCGGCGTTACCATCAACCGCATGTTCTTCGGTGCCGACCTCTTTTTCTCGGGACATACGGGATTGCCGTTCTTGGGAGCGCTCGCGTTTTGGCGCGAAGCGCGCGTGCGCTGGTTTTTTCTCCTTCTCTCGGTATTCTTCGCTATAGTCGTGTTGCTCGGACATTTGCACTACACTATAGACGTCGCGTCGGCGTATTTCATCACGTTCGGCGTTTTTCACATGGCAAAACACCTCTTTCCCCGAGAGGAAGCACTTTTTTATTCGGAAGTACCGGATGATTTTGAATAATATGACCAACCTTAGTCCCACATCGGAGAAACAACTGCACCGACTCTTCGAGATCGGTATTTTACTCAAGGGTGCCAATGCCGCACTCGAGATATTACTCGGCTTTGTGTTCCTCTTCGTCAATGTGGGGGACATCATACAGACGCTCATCGAAAATCAGCTCATCGATGATCCGAACGACTTCATCGCGCTGCACGCGCAGCCTTTTGCGGAGAAGATCACACCGGGGGCCGAATACTACGCGGCGCTCTATCTCCTCAGTCACGGCGTCGTCAAAATTTTCCTCGTCGGAGGCCTCCTTCGTGACAAGCGTTGGGCGTATCCAGCCTCACTCGCGGTCCTCGCGCTTTTTATCACGTACCAATCCATCAAATTCCTCCAAACGTATTCCGTCGGCCTCGCCCTCCTCACGATCTTCGACATCGGGCTCGTCTGGCTTATCTGGCACGAATACCGCAGACGTTATCCTGCCGACACCAAAAGCCGCACCATTGTCTGATAGAATTGCCAGATGGAACAAGACCTCTCCGCGCGGCTCGATGCAATAGAGAAGAAGCTTGATGAAACGCACAAAGTCGCTGAAAAGACGCGCAAATTACTGATGCTCATCGTTGTCGGCTCCGCGGTCGCGTTCGTGCTGCCGCTCATCGGACTCCTCTTTGCCGTGCCGGCATTTATCTCCACGTACAGTAATATCGGCAATATTTCCATGTAATACTATTCGTATGGACCAATCTATTGCAGACAAGATCATCAATGCCACGCACTGGCCGCGCATGATGGCTGCTACGGCGCTCGGCGTGCTCGCGCTCTTCCTCCTCGGCGCCACTTTCAGCGAATTCAAAAGCTATCACCTGATAGGCAGCGGCGTCACCGCCACCAACACCATCTCCGTAAATGGCGAAGGCGAAGTCTTTGCCGTGCCGGATACCGCCACATTTTCCGTGACGGTGCAGGAACAGGCCAAAGAGGTGAAGACAGCGCAGGACACCGCCACGAAGAAGAGCAACGACATCATCAAATATCTCAAGGATCAGGGCATCGATGAAAAAGACATCCAGACCACTGATTACAACGTGTACCCGCAATATGATTGGCAAAATTCAGTATGTCCGAAAGCTGTCGATGGCGGCTCGCCCGTGTATTGCCCACCCGGCAAACAAGTGCTCAACGGCTTCCAAGTCTCACAAACGCTCACGATCAAAGTGCGCGACACCAAGAAAGCAGGCGACCTGCTCTCGGGAGTGGGCTCGCGCGGCGCGTCGCAGGTGAGCGGCCTCTCATTTACCATCGACGACCAAAAGGCGCTCGAAGCCGATGCGCGCGGCAAGGCTATCGATGACGCGCGCAAGAAGGCTGATGAATTGGCCAAGCAGCTCGGTGTCTCCATTGTACGAGTAGTCGGATTCAACGAGGGTGGCGGTTACGGCGGGCCTGTCTACTACGCGAAGGCGATGTCTGCCGACTCAGGTATGGGCGGGGCCCAAGCGACGCCGCCGTCCCCCGAGATCCCGACAGGCCAAAACAAGATCACATCCAATGTCTCGGTGACGTACGAGATACAGTAGCGTATGGGTTTTACATGGGAGCGGGGTGCCCCGCGAAAAGAGTCGCAGGAGTTCGGCGGGAAAGCCGAACAGGTCGCCGCAATACGCGACACCCTCGATGTTGAGCTTCAGAGTTTCAACGAGATCCTCAAGCATGAGGCTCTGACCGACGAAGAGAAAAAGCATGGCGCTGATATTGCAAGCCGGGGAGACGCTGCTCTCAAGCTGCTCGAGCGCGCCATAGAATCGCAATCGCGTTCGGGAGATTTCTTCGTATCGTCCGACGGCGACCAAGGCATGAAAGAGGCGACCGGATTACTCGAAGAGATCCGCTGGGAGCGCCATCGGCTCACGGAATCGCTGGAACAAAAAGAAACTCGTTGACTTTCACCAAGTCTGAAGTAGGTTACTGGCAGAGCAACTCATTCAGAGGCGGCTCCGTGGCGGACTGCCACATCTTCACTCCACCCGTGGGCGGAATGCTCATAGGTACAAAGCGGCGGACTGCCGCAGGAGAATACGATGCGTGAACTTGATACGTCAGTGTCAGACGTTCTTAGAAAGTATTACTTTCTGAGGCCCCTTGCCAAGTCGTTCCACCTTCTCCACGCGAACGTCGAACTCGTTGACGACAGGTTGCTAGGTAGACGATGCGTGGATAAACAAACGAAACAATCGTCGGTCATTTTGCCCTACATCACCTCGAGCAGCGGCAGCACTTTTTGTAATGATGAGGTGGGATACGACTACCACTGGCAGAGACATTGGTGGAATCCCTTCTCGTGGCGAAATCCTGTACGCAATGAGACCGTCTTGGAGTGTATGGAACGGCATCTGCGATTGCCGAGCATGCGACCCCGTGCGTACGTCTCGTTCGACTTCAGCCACATAGTCGTTCTAAAGCCAGCTCCCAAGGGTATGAATGGTCATGACCTGACCCTTCATAAGTTTCCCGGCGAGCACACGTTCAAGAGGTGGATGGCTGAACGGGAAGCGACCGCTGAGACAACCGCGATTAACCATGCGGCGAACATCTAACGGGTAGTATCGCCGAACAGCACATTCTTTACGCCCGCGGCATGCTTGCCGCGGGCGTTTGACTTTTGTGGTTGCAATAAGTAGGTTGACGGCAGAGCGGCTCTTTCACAAACGCTCTCCGTGGCGGGATGTCACGGTCTTTCCACTCCAAACGCGGCGGGAAGCTGCAAGGAGATCACGATGCGATTCAATAGTCAGTACGACGCCTTCGAAGAAGAGTTCAAAGTCCTTCGCCGGATCAGAAACATATTTCCGGCTGGCGCAAGGATCGAACTCGCCGTGGAGTTGGTCGATGAGGAGGTTCTGAATCTTTGTCGAGAACGCAAATCGTTCCATGCCAGCTGGGTTGAACATCCATGGTCCCGCATTTTTGTGGCCGACGAGGTGGCACAAGACATCGTCAAAGAGGTGGGTCTTCCAAAGACCCCCGATGGGCCGCCGGATTCCTCGGAGACGGTGTGGCAAGCATTGCATACGCCACCCTTCGGCCTTCAAGTTCCGGTGGACAAAATCACTCACGTGATACGCGTCCAATGGTACTTCAACGTGGCGGCAAGGGTGACCGTCTACAAGCTCCCCAAGAAACATGGGCCTGCCGGCAGGTATACGCTGACTTCATGGGTAGCTGAGCTTCGTCGTAGGGCGGCTAGCGCTTTGGGCAATCAGCTGACTGACCTTGAGCGACGAGTCTAATTATCAACCCGCGGCGCTGCATCGCCGCGGGCTTGACTTTTTCCTGCAATTGAGTAGTATCTCTTCAAACGCCGCGAGGCGTTTTAAAAATGGCAATTTTTCGGGTTTTACTATAGACTATTTTCTACTAAACTATTTACTGTTCCTATGAATCCACTCGTTCAATACTTGAAAGACACCCGCGCAGAGCTGCGACACGTCGCGTGGCCGACGCGTGCGCAGACCATCGTGTACACGGTGATAGTCGCCGCGCTTTCGGTGGGCGTCGCGCTCTACCTCGGATTTTTCGACTACCTCTTCACGACCGGCCTCGCGCGCAGCCTTAGTGCGTTGCCGACCTACCAGAGTCAGCAGATAGAGGCGCAGACGGCGACGCCTTCGACCGGTACGACCACGACCACCGCTACCGTTCCTGCCGGCGTTCTCAATCTCGTCCCTGGCACCGCCAATACACCAGCGGCGCCGACGACCAACACGGAGACCCAAACGAAAACCCAAACCCAAACTACCCCTAAAAAATAATCTATGGCCAAACAAACATACGGCAGCGAAAGACAGTGGTACGCGATACACACGTACTCCGGCTATGAGGATGCCGTCGCGCGCAATCTGAAGCAGCGCGTCGAATCGTTCAGCATGACCGACAAGATATTCAATGTCGTCGTACCGACCGAAAAGAAGATCAAGATCAAGAATGGCCGCAAGAGCGAGACCAAAGAAAAGATATTCCCCGGCTACGTGCTCGTGGACATGATAGCGACCGATGACGCATGGAGCGTGGTGCGCAACACGCCGCAGGTGACCGGGTTCGTGGGTACCGCCAATCAGGCCGTGCCTCTGGAGCCGCAGGAGGTGGACAAGATACTGAAGCGCACGCAAGGCGACACCGTGCGTCATGCCATAGACCTCGCGCTCGACGACGCCGTCATCATCATTGACGGCCCGTTCAAAGACCTCGAAGGCAAAGTGGGGGAGATAGACGAAGAGCGCGGCAAGG
>CAZHOB010000015.1:0-29232 GCA_964534465.1 uncultured Candidatus Saccharibacteria bacterium | reverse complement strand
AGCGCAGGTCGGCTGAGTGCATGAGCCGCACGTCGTCTATCCCCCAGCGCAAGAGTGCGAGTCGATCGAGTCCCATGCCGAAGGCGAAGCCCTGATATTTTTCGTGATCCACACCCGCATTCTTAAGCACACTCGGATGCACCATGCCGGCGCCCATCATTTCTATCCATTTATCGCGCAACTTCTCCGGCACATCAGCCCCGACCAAGCGCATATCCACCTCGACCGATGGCTCAGTAAAGGGAAAGAAACTCGGGCGAAAACGTATCTCGACCGACGCGCCCTTGAAAAGCTTTTTGAAGAATTCTTCGAGCGTGCCTTTGAGATGCGCGAGTGTAATGTCTTGCCCGACTGCCAATCCTTCTATCTGAAAAAATTCGGCTTCGTGCGTCATGTCGGTCGCTTCGTTGCGAAAGACCTTCCCCGGCACGATGACACGGTACGGGGGCTGTATGCCGTTTTTGATCTGCGCCTCCATGTAACGCAGCTGCACCGGCGAGGTGTGCGTGCGCAGCACATAACCGGGCGTGTCTTTGATGAAAAAGGTGTCCTGCATGTCGCGTGCGGGATGATCTTTCTGCACATTGAGCGCGTCGAAGTTGTACCACTCGCTCTCGAGCAGCGGGCCCTCGGCGAGTGTGAATCCCATGTCGAAAAATATGCGGTTGGCCTCGCGAATGAGCGATGAAATAGGATGCATGTGGCCGCGTTCCATTTGGCTAGTATATCCCAGTGAGCGAGCGACTTCACGGTTTCTTCTAAATGGCCAAACTAAAGTAAACGTGTTAAAAATACACAACATGTCTGCAATTGCCGCAATAGGCTTTGGGACGGGCGCTGTATATGCGCTCCTCTTTCTTTGCCTCTATTTTGAGGTCTTTTTGCTCGTCTCTTTTCTCGAAGGCTCATCCAGGGCGAAGCACGGCCCCATTACCAAGAAGAACCCCTCGTATCAGCCCAAAGTAGCCATCGTGGTGCCTTGTTACAACGAGGCAAAAACCATAGGCGGAACGCTCAGGTCGCTGCAAGCACTGCATTATCCGGCAGACAAACTTGAGATAATCGTCGTCGATGACGGCTCTACAGACGACACATATACCATAGCGAGACAGTTTGAATCGGCATCTATTCGCGTTTTTCATAAGGGGAACGGCGGCAAACACTCGGCGATGAACTTCGCGCTCGAACGCACAGATGCCGAGCTCATCGGCTGCCTCGACGCGGATTCGATAGTGGATAAAAACGCTCTGCGCGAGATAGCACCCATTTTTGAAAATGAAAAGATCGCGGCAGTCACTCCGGGCATCCACGTACACAAGCCGGAAACTCTCTTGCAGCATATTCAAAACGTCGAATACCAACTGAGCCTGTTCAATCGTTTCGTATTCGCAGCGCTCGGTTCGGTATTCATCACGCCGGGTCCTTTTTCTATTTTTCGCGCAAAGGTGGTGCGCGAGCTCGGCGGCTGGCGTTACGCGCATTCGACTGAAGACATGGAGATGGCGCTTCGCATCCAATCGGCGGGACATCTCATCGCGAACGCTCCGCGCGCGGTGGTGCACACGAATACGCCGCGCACATTGAAGGCGCTCTTCCGCCAGCGCGTACGCTGGACGTACGGCTGGCTGCGCAACGCCGCTGACTATCGCTCGATGCTCGGCAACCGCGCATTCGGCAATTTGGGCATGATAATTTTGCCGTGGGCGATGCTTTCGATCGGCGCGGGTATTTATTTCTTCGCGCGCATCGTGTACTACAGCGTGAAATTCGGCTTCGATGAAACGACGCGCCTTCAGATCATGGGCCTCCATCCGCATTTCGGCGTTAATACTTTTTATATCAATACGAGCGCCGTATGGCTGCTCGTCCTGATCGCCGTCGGCCTCATTTTTGCGCTCATCTGTATCGGCTCGCAGATCGGCACCGGCAGCCGCCGGCCGCCGAGCGCGACCCCGCTTTTCCTCCTTTTCTACAGTTTCCTCACGCCGATGTGGCTCATAACTGCCGTCGTACGCGCAGTATTCAAAACGGGCGTGCAGTGGCGGTAATAGGAGGTAGCCACTAGCGTTTAGTCAGAAAACGTGGTAAAAAATGCTTTCCCTAGTGGCTATACCCTAGTGGCCAATCACTATGAAAGACCCGATCGTCAATATGCGCGATGCGCGCTGGAGCAACTACGGCATCGCTTTTCTCATCACGGCCATCATCTTCGCTACCGCGCTCTTCGCGAGCAACTACTTCAACAACCGCCGCATTGCCGACATCCGCGCGACGCAGGACAATATCTCGACCGACATTCTTTCTCTGCAAACGCAGTTCGATCTCATGCAGGAGCACTCGTGCGCCGATATTTCCGAGAACACTATACTCCCGAGCGAATTGCAGACACTCGCGAATCAGCTCTCATACATGGAAAGTCAGGGGCAGACGAATCAGGCAGAGGTCACGCGCCTGAAGCGTCTCTATTCCCTTCTAGAGATCAAAGACTACCTGTTGATGAAACAACTCGCGGCGCGCTGCGGCCTGAAGCCCGTTTTTATTCTCTATTTCTATTCAAATGAGGGCGATTGCGCCGACTGCCAGAAACAGGGCTACGTGCTGACCTCGCTCGCGCAAACCTATCCGCAACTGCGCATCTATTCTTTTGATTACGACCTCGACGTGAGCGCGCTGCAAACGCTCATCGATATCGATAAGATACAAAAAACATTGCCTGCGCTCTACATCAACGGCAAAGCGTACTACGGATTCCAAAGCGTGGATGACGTAACGAAGATACTTCCGCAGCTCGCCTCGCTCCAAAAAACGGCAACGACAACGTCGAAAAAGAAATAGCGGCCCTGTACAGAGCCGCTATTGCATGGAACACGAGTTATTTTGTTTCCACCAAGACATGCAGCGGTAACTGTTCGCTCCACAGTTCATCCGACCGTTCGCCTGGACGGATAGGTCCTATCAGGTCAAGGGCATCTGCGAGGACCTTCGCTTCTTTGCGGTTGAGGAATCTTCCGTCGGGTGCAATGAACCCCTCTTCACAGTCCGTGAATTGCGCTTCGGGAAATTCCGACCTGATCGCAAGATCGAATATCAACGGATGGATCGTGCCCTCGAAAATTCTCTCGCGATATTTGGTCGCAACGCGCCATGTATCCGATCGGCCGTTGATGAGCTTTGCACCTTCCGGGTCGCTGCTCGCGATGATGACGCGTTCTAGCATTTTTTACGTCCTCATGCGCTGTAATGCGACCAGCCAAAGATGTAGATGTCCCACCAGTCCTTTATCAGATCGAGTTTGAGAAGCTCTGACCTGAAAAGAATGTCAGCGTCTTTTTTGTCGCGGGGCAGCTCATAGAGCACCATGTCCTGCGCCATGCAGTCGAGCAAAGAACGAACCTCTCCATCTATCTTTCTGACATAGGAGAGCCGAACCTTGACCCCCTCGGGCACTTTCGTTCGCAACGGCTGCTCCGACATTTCCACCTCCTATTTTTGCCAGACGACACTATGCCACATGTTGTTCAAATTGGCAATGAATAAGCCTCGCTCGGAAAAAGGCAAAATATGTGATAATTTCATTCTGTCTAGGCCGCTTTAGCTCAGTTGGTAGAGCAACTCTTTTGTAAAGAGAAGGTCCCCGGTTCGAGTCCGGGAAGCGGCTCCATATCAAAGGGATGAAATGGGGCGAACAGGAAAAATGTTAGTACCGAAGATCGGTTTTATCCGCAGGTGTCTCGCTCTTGTGGTCGCTCACCTGCTTCAGGAATTCCGACTTGGTCTCGCGACGCTCGAAGCGGTGTTTGTACGACACGAGGTCGGCGAGCTCATGGGCTTTGCGTTCGGTGAATCGGGAGAATTGAGCGAAGTACATGGCTCCCTCGTGGACCAAGAATCTTGCGAAGAGCATGAGCAGCGGCGGTATCTTCGCCGCTTCGAAACGCGAGCGCTCGAGCAAAAGCTTCAGGTCAAGCGCGTAGAGGTCGGCCTGCTCGCGAAGATTGGGCGAGAGCGCACGCTCGCGCTTCAGTTCCCAGTGCTTCATATAGAAGAGCGCTGCGATACCCGAAAGTGAGAGGAAGAAGGTCACCGCGGAGATAACCATAGTTATTTCACTGAAAGACGCTCGAAGCGCACGACTTCGATCTTCTCACCGAATTTTTGCACGTAGCCGTTGATGAGCTCACCGACGGTGATGTCGGGATTTTTGACGAACGGCTGGTCGAGCAACACTTTGTCTTTGAGGTAATTGTCGAGCTTTCCTTGCATCGCCTTTTCGCGCTTATCCTCCGGCACATTGGCCACCTCCTTCAGAAAAACTTCTTTTGCGGCCTTCATGTCTTCTTCTTTCACTTGATCCTTGCTTTTGAACTGCGGTGCCATCGCTGCCACGTGCATCGCCACATCGTACGCAAGCTTGGAAAATTCTTCATTTTTGGAAACGAAATCCGTCTCGCATGCGAGAACCACCGCGCCCACGACCGCGCCGCCCGCGTGTACGTACGCTGCGGCCACGCCCGCGCCGAGCGCGCGGTCGGCTTTCTTCGTGGCTATCTGCGCGCTTATTTTGCGCAAGATGACCTTGGCCTTTTCGATATCGCCGCCCGCCTCTTCGAGCGCCTTTTTGCACTGCATGACCGAGACGCCGGTCTGATCGCGCAGGGCTTTGATGACTTCAGTCGTGATGTCTGCCATAGGATATTATTGTACCCGAAAATTCCCAATTTCCAATTTTGAGAAATTCTTCGAACGAGGGAAAACTAGGCGCGCGCAGTCGTGGGCTTTTGGACCGGAGCTTTTTTGCCCGCAGCATATCCTTCAGCTATCGCATCGACGATAAGCCTGATGCTCTTGATCGACGTGTCGTTGCCGGGGATCGGGTACTGCACCATATTGAAATCACAGTCCGAGCTCGAAAGGCCGATGACGGGAATGCGAAGCTGATTGGCCTCTTTGACGGCCGTGTCTTCGTGGCGGGAATCGACGACGAAGAGCGCCGCGGGAAGTTCGGTCATTTTGACGAGGCCGCCGAAGCGGAAGAGCAACTCCTCGATCTCGCGGTCGATCTTGAGGCGTTCGAGCTTCGTATACTTATCGAGCGCACCCGACTCACGGTCTGCCATGAGCTTCTCGAGACGGTCGATGCGCTTCCGAATATTTTTGAAATTGGTGAGTGTGCCGCCTATCCAGCGACCCGCGACATACGGCGCGCCCACCGATTCGGCGGCGCTTTTGACGATGGAAATGGCCTCATTTTTGCCGGAGACAAAAAGCACTTGTTTGCCGCTTGCCGCTATCGCGCTCGCGAGCGCTTTCCCACTATCCAAGCGCTTGGTCGTCTCCTCGAGGTCGAAGATGTCGGTGCGGTCCTTGGTGAGGAAAATGAACGGTATCGCCGAAGGGTGGCGGCGGGTGCGCGGCAACGCAAAATGCGTCCCTGCCGCGTACAATGTGTCGATATCTACTGATGTCTGCATGTGGGGAGATACTAGCAAAATGAGGCTCACTCTGCAACCGTTTCCCCTTGCTCCGCCTTCAAGAGCGCATCGACGATATCGCCCATGCGGCCGGACATAATGGCGGGGATGTTGGACCATGATTCTTTAATGCGATGGTCGGTGATGCGGTCTTGGGGAAAGTTGTAGGTACGGATCTTTTCGCTTCGATCGCCGGTGCCGACCTGCTGCTTTCTATCCGCCGAACGCTCGCGCGCTTCGCGCTCGTCCTGCTCTTGCTGAAGCTTGCTCGCGAGGAGCTTCATCGCTTTTTCTTTGTTCTGAACCTGCGAGCGTTCCGAGGTGCATTTCACATCGATACCGGTCGGCTTGTGCACGATGCGCACGGCTGTTTCCACCTTGTTCACATTTTGTCCGCCTGCACCGCCCGAGCGCGATGTCTCTATTTCGAGATCGGAGGGATTTATTTCTATTTTGGTGCGCTTGTATATCGGCAATATGGCGACGGATGCAGTAGAAGTGTGGATACGCCCCGACTTTTCGGTGGCCGGCACACGCTGCACGCGATGCACGCCCGTTTCGAATTGAAGCGTGCGGTAGCAATTCTCGCCTTTTATCTCGAACTGCGCTTCTTTGAGTCCGCCGAGCCCCGCGCGCGATTCATCGAGCTTTCGCGCCGTCCACCCTTTTGACTCGGCGAATTTCAGATACATCATTGCGAGCTCTTCGGCAAAAAGCGACGCCTCTTCCCCGCCGACGCCCGCGCGCACTTCGAGAATGACCTCATTGGGCCATTCCCTTTCATTGGGATTACCGATGATCTTTTCGAGCTGCGCCATGAGCGTATCTTTTTGCTGCGCAATGTCCTCGAGCTCTTTCTGCGCAAGATCTTTCATCGACGGGTCCACCTCGACGAGTTCCTGCGAGTCTTTTTCCGCCTGCGAGAGACGCTCCCACTCGGACACAAGATAAGAGACGCGATGGTCGTCGGCGTAATCTTTGGGATTTATGTGAAATTTATCTGCCATAGATGTCAGTGTAGCAGCAGCGAGGCTCGCCGAAGGCGAGCCTCGCTGCATCAAAATCGTTACTTTTTAGAGCTCTTCTTCGGCTTGGCCGCAGCGGCGCGCTTCTTGAACTTATCGACGCGGCCGGCAGTGTCGATCACCTTGGACTGTCCGGTATAGAAAGGATGCGAGGCGCTCGAAATTTCCACCTGAAAGACAGGGTATTGTTTGCCGATCGTCCCTAATCCTTGGACGGGCGAGCCGTCTTCGTCGGCTTTAGCCCATTTATCAGTCTTTTCTGTAGCGACCGTCGAGGCAATAAGAAAACGCTTGCCAGCGGTGACGTCTTCAAAAATGACCTGTCTGTACCCTTCCGGATGGATTTCCTTTTTCATGTCGCCAAAAGATAACATATATGCTCTAATGCGACAAGTTTTCCAAGGAGATGGCAGATGAAATACCTCTTGACCCTTGTCGCGGCGCTCGGCCTCTCATGGGGGGCTCTGGCGCAAGAGATGCCGCCGCAGCCGCAGCAGCCGCCGCAGACGTTCTCCGACATGGCGACCAGCATGATGGAAAAGAGCCGCACATCGCTGTGCCCTTCGGCGCAAGATACCGAGCTGTGCAAACAAAAGTTCGATGCCTTGATATCTGAAGCACGCGGGGTAGGCGTCGGTCAGGCCGTCGCAGCGCAGCGAGCGGCCGAGGGCGATAAAGTCTATCCCGAGAAGATGCAGAAGCATCTGCAGGAGGAAATTGGAGACTTGCAGCGCAGGTACATCGAGCTCATGGAGTCGTACTCCTTGCGCGACATCTGACGTATGGCCCGCCAAAATTTTTACAAAAATTTTGGCGGGCTTTTTCCTTGCCTTCGAAGTTTAAACGAAGAAGGGTTAGTTGCTGCCCAAAATATTGATCTGATTTTGGAAATTCGCCGCAAGCTCCATCGCTTCGTCGCCATAAAAAGCATACGCGGGCTGCGTCGCATTCTTGCGGCCGGCGAGGTACCGCAGCGCCGCGAGCCTCTCCGCCGATGGCGTTTGTTGGTCGGCACCGTTGTCCATCATGAGGAGTGCCGCGGCAAAAGTGGCCGTGCGCGGATCCCATGGATTGGGTGGAGTTTGTCCCGTCGCGCTCGAAATGCGCGCGCTGTAGAGCTGCCACGTGGAGGGAATGAACTGCGCGGGACCCATCGCCCCGCCCCAGCCGTACCATATCTTTTTGGACACCGGCATCGCATTTGGATCAAGGCCGAGCCCCGCGCAGATCTGCTGGAAGACAGGCGCATCGCGGGTCGGATTCATGTCCACCGTCCACGTGCCCTTGCCCACATTTTGCCCGAGATTACTTTCCTCCGACAAAATGCCGAGAATAACGGCCGGTCGCACGCCTGTTTTGAATCCTGCCTCCTTGGCATACGAATACATGTCGCCGAATGATACGGATTTGGTAGTATCGCGCAGCGCAAAGAGCGCCGTCTGTATCTGTGCGGCAGTTTGCTGCTTCGATGCGATGACCTGTTGATAGTTGGACTCCTGACCTTTGGCGGCCGACACAAGGTCCTGCTTTTGTTTTTGCGTATCTTTCAGCGCGTTTTGCTGCAGCACCTGCAGCTGCAAAAGGTCCTGCTCTTCCTGCTGCTGCTCTTCGAGCGCGTCCTTGCGCGCGGAGAGATCGGCGCGCTGCGTCGCCATTATCTGAAAGGATGTGCCGAGCGCTTTTTGTATCGTTTGGAAATTATCTATCTCTTCAAAAAGATTCGTGAGTGAGCCGCCGAGCGTAAGGTCGACGAGCGACATGTCATCGATCTGTTGCGTCTCGCGCATTATTTGTGCGAGTGCCTCCTCGCCGCCCGCGACCTTGGTGTCGAGATTCATGATGCCGGATTGCTTTTGCAAAATATCCTCCTTCAGGGTCTGTATGACGAGATTGCGCTGCTTGATGGCGAGCTGCGCGGCCTGAATTTTGGAATCCAAAATGGCCACGTCGCGCTCAAGCGAAGTACGCTGCGTCTGCAGCTGCGCCAGATTGTCCTGATTGGCTTTGATCTCGCTTTGCACTTGCGCGAGCTGCGCCTCGAGCGCCGCACGCTGATCGGCAGCCGTATCGGCGGAGACCATGAGCGGCAACAATGCGAGCATTGCAACAAAAACAGCGAGCTTGAACCGCATAAAAGGATTATACCGCGCATGGCGGTTTTTTCTTTCCCGACGCTCCGACTTTGTCGGAGGTCGGGACCCCGACCCTACTGGCGTCGGGGCTCGGCAGCAGGAGCAGCGGGGGCTGCGGCTTCACCTTCACCTTCCTTCGGCTTCTCGCTCAAAATAACTGTCTCGGGAGCAGGTGTGATCTCGGCCTTCTCTTCCTTGAATTCAGTGACGGAGGCAACGATCTCATCGCCATCGGTGATGAGCTTGCCGCTCGGTGGAAGTACTATATCGGACGCGAGGATGCGATCGCCCACGTTGAGGAGCGAAGAAATGTTGACGAGGAGGTGGTGTGGCAGCTCAGCAGGCGCGACTTCGATCTCGACTTCATGCAAAGACTTCACGACGATGTGTCCTGCCTTCTCGGCCGGCGCAATGCCTTCGAATTCGAGCGGGACGTTGAGCTTGATCTTCTTGCCTTTCTCAAGTACGTAAAAATCCGCGTGCAACACCTTGCCGGTGATGGGGTGGAACTGCACGTCGTGGATGAGCGTGTCCTTGGACTCGCCGACGCCCTCAAGCTTCACGATGGTCGTCTCGCCCGCCTCCTTCCATACGCGCTCCAAACGCAGTGCCTCGATAGCGATGGGTGTAGCAGCCTCTTTCGGACCATAAAAAACAGCAGGGACAACGCCACGCTTGCGCAGCGCTTCAGTACTCTCTTTGGCGTCTCGCGAATGTATTTCCAGTGCCAACATGCGCTGCAGTATACGGATTTGGCCCTATTTTGCAACCCTGAAAAAGAAAAACGACCCGTGGCGGTGCCTGCGGGTCGTCAACCTTTTTTGTGCTTCTTTTTGTTGTGGCTGTGGCCGTTGCCGTTGCCATGCTTTCCGGCCGCCTTTTTCTTGCCTTTGTGGCCGTGGCCACGGTGGCCAATGTGCTTGTTCTTGGATTCCTTTTGGGCAGCGAGGCTCGGCTCCGGCAACTTGTGGTCGGGATGAGTGAGGTTCCATTCTTCCCAATTGATCCACGCCAGCTGCGCGTCGTGCTGATCGTCGACATACCCGTCGGGGTCTTTGAAGTTGGGCGACGTCTTGCATTCAGGAGGCGAGGCGTCGATGTTCGACTTCATCTCCTGCCAGCTCATGCGTCGATAGTAGACGTGTTTGAAACCGGCGCGCGGGGCTTCGTCGAGCAGGATCTCTTCGAGCTGGTACCAGCACTTGCTCTGCTGCGAAGAGCGCAGTTTGCTCGGACAGCTCTCATTGAAGAATTTCGGCTCCGCACACCAACTTTCATACGTGTCCGCTTCAAGTAATTTCGGGTCGGAAGGTTTCCATCCGTCGCACAGTACCGCGAGCACGGAACGTTGGGTCACGTTCCAGAGATGCCTGTTGGTGATATGACGCTGGATGAAACTCTTCGACGCGTCGACAGCTTTTTGCAGAGGGTCACTGACGGCGTCCTTGAACGCTTCCGTTATGGGACTGAAAACGTTGTCAGACACCGGCATCTCATTGCGATAGCCTTTCATCCTGTAGGAATATTGGCCCTTCGCTTTGATGACATTACTCAAGCCGGGTTGGCCCTTGTACCACCAATCATGCTTGTTGTACCAACTGGTGGCGTTGCCGCGCACGACCATGGTGTAGGTCATGAGGCGTCGCTCTTCCTCTTCAGCCTCATCTTCGCGAAGCATCGTTGAGCCGCCTTCGTTCCAAAGCGCGAGAGCTGCGTCGTGGAATTCCTGCTCGGAGTACTTGCACGACTTGTTCCAATTTTCGGTCTGCGCGTTCGCGGATGTCCCGAATGTAGCTGCCCCCACAAGGAGGGCGGCGTGCAGAAAAGTGCGCATCGCTCCCTCCATGGGTTATGAGACTATATTACTTGGTTCACTATGCTTATGGTAGGGATCGTTGTCAACGAATACATGAAGGCGGGGCGGCGGGCCCTCGGGCCCGCCGCCCCGCAAAAAGCTCATGCTACACTATGGCGATGAAATACGATTTCGTTTCTTTTGGCGATGTTACCACCGATTGTTTTATTCGGCTCCACGAGGCTCGCGTGCATTGTGAGATGAACGACGAGAGGTGCGAGCTGTGCATCAAATGGGGCCAGAAAATTCCTTTTGAATCCGCCACCATTATCCGCGCTGTGGGCAACGGCACCAACGCCGCCGTCGCCGCCGCGCGCATCGGCCTTAGCAGTGCCGCAGCTACCGAAATGGGCGACGACGAGAACGGCCGTGAATGCCTCAAGGTCTTGCAAGATTTCGGCGTCCACACAGAGCTTGTGGGTATTCACAAAGGTATGCCGACCAACTACCACTATGTATTGATGTACGAAGCCGAGCGCACGATACTCATCAAGCACGAAAAATACGAGCGCACCGTCCCTCATTTCGATGAACCGCCGAAGTGGTTTTACCTCACCTCACTCGCCGAAGGCACCGAGGATTTCCAGCACTGGATAGCCAAGTATGCGAAAGAGAACAATGTGAAGCTCTGTTTCCAGCCCGGTACCTTCCAGATCAAAATGGGCAAGGACGCGCTCGCCGACGTATACGCAGCTTCGGAAATATTTTTCTGTAATAAGGAGGAATCGCAAGCCATCCTCGGCAAGCCGGAGGAACACGATATCAAAAATCTCTTGAGCGGCGTCCGCGCTCTGGGGCCGAAGATCGTCGTCATCACCGACGGCCGCAACGGCTCTTACATCATGACAGATACTGGTGCGTGGTCGCTGCCGATGTATCCGGATCCGGCGCCGCCGATCTCCCGCACGGGCGCGGGTGATGCGACAGCCTCGACCACCGTCTCGTATCTCGCGCTCGGCATGGAGCCGCAAGAAGCTCTCATGCGCGGGCTCATCAATGCCGCAGCCGTCGTCCAAAAAGTCGGCGCGCAAACCGGCCTCCTCACCAAAGCCGAAATAGAAGATTGGTACACGAAACGCCCCGCCGACTTCAAAGCGACGGCTATTTAGATTTTGGCTTAACAGAGCCGTTTTATAATGTTGACATTGAACATTTTGGTGGTATAGTTTTGCGTAGCTATTCCGAAACAGTAACTCGTACGGAGGGACCAAATGAACACGAGGAGAACCGCGACGCTCGTCTCACACGGGTTTTGCGCTTTGCTCATCGGCTTTTGCGCCGGTGCTTTTGTCTGCGCAAAAAACGTCAAGAGCGAGCGCGTCGCACTCGAGTGGATATTCGAAGAAGCGAACACGGAAGAAGAGTACGCAAAGAGTGATGACGAACACTTGTTCCATGAGCGCGAGATCTCGTGCCTCACCGAAGTCGTCATCCGAGAAGCGGGTGGCGAGCTCATCGGCAACAGACGCCTCGTGGCGATGGTGTATATCGCACGACGCGACGATGCCGATCCGCAATGGCCCAAAACTCTCTGCGAGATCGCCCACCAAAAGGACCAGGTCTCGCAGATCACGAAGCAAAAGGTGTTCGAAGCAAAAGAGTGGCTCAAAAACCACGAAATTGCGGAGGACATTTACTGGGGCGCGTGGCGCACGCAATTCCTGCCGCAAGGCTGGGAATGCGTCCGATACTACAAAATGTCGGACCACTCTCTGGCCAGACTGAAGCCAAAGCACAAGAAGCAGCTTGGCATCGGCAAAGGCCATGGCCTCGCGTATTTCCACAAACTCGCTCCGGTCGAGACACGTGGCGTGCACACCTTTTACGAAGATCCGAAGAGGTGCATCACCCCACTCCCCACGGTCGCACGTAACTATAAGAGCCCGCGCTAGCGGGCTCTTTCCTTTTAGAAATTAATATCCGCCGCCTCAACGACCGGGATCTCAATGCCCGTGATCGGGTCGTCGAGATGTGCAATGCGCAGCGCGAGCGACGTGGAAAAAAGGCCGAACGACAATATAAAAAATACCGAAACATAAAAATTGACTTTTTGTACGAGAAACGTGTTCCTCATACATGCGGCGGGAACATCGAGTCGAGCACCTTGCCGCCGACGAACTCACCGAAGGCCGTCACCGGATCGTCCATCCCTGCGCTATTCAGAATGTGCGAAGTGATAAAGAGCCCGAACGAAAGAACGAGCAGCGACGACATCACAAAATTTACCGGCTGATCAAAAAAATTCCGGAACATATTATTTCCGGCCAATTGATTTTTTTGCCGCTTCTACTATATGCGAGGGGGCCATGCGATAGTGCTCTATCAATTCTTTGGGTTCGCCGCTCTGGCCGAAACTATCGTGCATGCCGATGAATTCCATCGGCACGGGAAATTCCCGCGAGAGCAGCTCCGCTATCGCGCTACCGAGCCCTCCCGCTATCTGATGTTCCTCGACAGTAACGACCGCGCGGGCTTTTTTTGCCTCGTTCACGATGGTGTCTTTGTCGAGGGGCTTCACGGTGTGCACGTTGATGACGGAAGCCGGAGTCCCTTGCTCTTCGAGCGTGCGTGCGGCAAGGAGCGCATTAAAGAGAAGGGGGCCGGTGGCAAAAATAGCCACGGCCGGAGCGTCGGAGCGCCAGACCACATTTGCCTTCCCTATTTCAAAGGGCGTCCCCACGCTCGTCATCGTCGGAGTTTTTTCGCGGCCAAAGCGCAGGTACACAGGGCCGTTCCATTTGGCGGCCGCGACGGTCGCCTTGCGCGCCTCCTCGGCATCGCACGGTGAGATCACAACCATGTGCGGCTGCATGCGCATGAGGCCCATATCTTCGAGTGCTTGGTGCGTCGCGCCGTCCGGACCCACAGAGATGCCCGCGTGCATTCCGCAGACTTTGACAGGCACGTTGTTGAGCGAAATGGTCGTGCGTATCTGCTCGTTGTTGCGCCCCGGCGAGAAGGTGGCGTATGAAGTGATGAACGGAATTTTGCCGTAGTTGGCCATGCCGGAAGCGAGCGTCGCGAGATTTTGCTCGGCCACACCCACCTCGATGAATCGCTCGGGAAATTTTTTGGCGAATGATTCGACGCGCGTGGATTCGGTGAGGTCGGCCGAGAGCGCGATGACGCGCGAGTCGGCCTCCGCCGCTTCTATCAGACCTTTGCCGAAACCATCGCGCGTAGGCGCGGGATTTGGACCCGCAGGCGGCGCTTCGAACATATTATTCATCATGTGCAGCTCTTGGTTCAACATATTACTGGTGTTCGCTCATGATCTTGCCCTGCATTGTGCGCAGCTCCGAGAGGAATCGCGCGGCCTCCTCCTTATTCGGTGGTTTGCCGTGCCAGCGGTAGTCGCGTTCTATTTCGTGGATTCCCTTGCCGGGGATGGTGTGCGCGATGATGACGGTCGGCTTTTCGTAGATCGCTTTGGCTTCTTCGCACGCGGCGACGAACTGTGCGATGTTGTGCCCATCTATCTCGAGCACGTGCCAATTGAATGCGCGGTATTTGTCGGCGAGCGGCTCGAGCGGCATGATGCTCTCCGTGTAGCCATCTATCTGGATATTATTGCGATCAATGACGGCGGTGAGATTGCGCAGGCGATTGTTGCCCGCCCACATCGCGCCTTCCCATGTGTTGCCGGCGTCGTGCTCGCCGTCAGACATCGCGCAAAAAACGCGGAAGTCTTTGTTGTCCATACGCGCGGCGTATGCATAGCCCGCGGCCTGCGAGAGACCGCTCCCGAGCGGACCCGAGGTGGTCTCCACACCCGGCAAGCGCTCGCGCTCGGGATGCCCCTGCAAACGCGAACCGAATTTGCGCAGCGTCATACACTCTGATATCGGAAAATATCCCGCGTGCGCCATCGTGGCGTAGCGCACCGGTGTGATATGGCCATTTGAGAGAAAAAGCCTATCGCGCTCCGGCCATTCGGGATTTTTGGGATCGTGCTTCAGCACACGGAAATACAGTGCGGTAAAAATATCGGTCATCCCCAGCGGCCCCGCGGTGTGCCCCGAACCGGCCGCGAGCAACATCTCGATGATGGTCTGACGTATCTCGTTGGCCTTGAGGCTCAAGTCGTGGACTTGTGCATCGGTAAGCGGCTCCATACCTTTATTTTAACTCACATTTCGACGATGGGGCCGAGCGCCGTGGGATTTCCTCTCGGCGAACCTCGCGCGCGACGCACTCAAGCGGGCGCGTCATGTCGCAGTGGTGATGTGCTCTCTAACACCTCAAAGTACGGCGTTCGCAGAGAGGAAATCCCGCGCGCGACGGTCCGATCTAGACTAGAACGCTACGCCGCCCGAGGAATAGAACCCGTAAGCCCACGTCGGGCGCACAGGATCGATGAGATTGGGATACATACCTACGACAGTGGCCTGATTTTCTGCATTGTGCCAGATGAGCTTGTAATCCGTGCCATTGGAGAAATAGATATAATTATTGTCGCAGTCGGTCGAGAGATTGGGCGAGCGTGGGAGCGCGGCAATGTACGTGGGCGTGAGTCCCGCTATCCAATTGCTGGTGGAATCGCCCCAGCAGCTGTAGAGTCCGTCCCAATTGCCACCGCTGTCTGGGTAAGCCTGATGGTCGTTGTAATAGAGCTCAAGCGCCTGCGTGAGTTCGCGGAGGTCTGCGATGGCGCGCGTACTGCGCGCGCTTCTGCGCGCGCCGTTGAGTGAAGCGAGAATAATGGTCGCAAGCAAGCCGATAATGGCGATGACGACGAGCAATTCTATCAATGTAAATCCCCGTTGTGCGCTTTTGTTCATATTAATGGTGCCCGCTGGTCATTGGCACGGTCTCACCCTTGATCGTATATTCCATCGCCTTGTTCATTTGCTCACGCGATACCGCGGGTACTTCTTTTTTTATTTCCTGCTTGGCCAGATAAGTGGTCGCGATCAAGACTATTACGGCGAACAAAAGGAGTACCATCGACGCCTCACGACGCGAGCGGCCGATGCCCCACCGCCACAGCCCTCCCGTGATATCGAGCCCGAAGCGCGCATCGCGCACCACACCCTCGTATATCTTCGGCTCCGGTGCCTCGCGCGAATAAGAGCTGACTTTTTTCTGAATATCTATCTGTTCCACATCCTAATTATAGCTTATTCTCCGGCACCCTGAGCAATGGTGTACAATGGCTTTTATGGCAAAAATAGCAATTAACGGCTTTGGCCGAATTGGTCGGGGGTTTTTACGAGGTCTCTATCAGTCTGCGAAAGCTTCGGGTCGCAGCGAAATAGAGATAGCGGCGATCAATGACCTGACGCCGGTGGAGAGTCTCGCATATCTATTGAAATTCGATACCGTCTACGGCCGCGCGCCGTTCTCCGTCGCGGTACAGGGCAGCTCGCTCGTCATCGACGGCAAAAGCATTCCTGTGCTCACCGAAAAAGATCCCGCCACTTCGCCGTGGCGTGCCATGAGCATCGATATCGTTATTGAATCTACCGGTCTTTTTACCGACGCGGATAAGGCTAAGGGCCATGTCACCGCCGGAGCAAAAAAGGTGGTCATTACCGCCCCCGGGAAGGGCGATGGCGTCGAGACGATACTCATCGGCGCCAATGAACACAAATTTGGCACGTGCGACGTCACATCCAACGCTTCCTGCACGACCAACGCCGCCAATCCGCTCATCGGTATTCTCGACGAAGCGATAGGCATCGAACGCGCGATTTTGAATACGACACACGCTTACACGGCGAGCCAAGCGCTCGTGGATGGCGGCAGAGCCAAAGACCTGCGCGAAATGCGCGCTGCAGCGCAGAACATGGTGCCCACTTCGACCGGCGCCGCCAAAGCGACCGCGCTCGCCTACCCGCAGCTCGCGGGAAAATTCGACGGCATATCGGTACGTGTGCCGGTGCCGAGCGGTTCGCTCGTCGATGTTACATTCGTAGCCAAGCGCCCGACCACGGTGGAAGAGGTCAATAATGCGCTGCGCAAGGCAGCCACGTCCGATAGATGGAAGCGAGTATTTACCGTGAGCGAAGAGCCGCTTGTATCCTCCGACATTTTGGGTCAACCATACGGTGGCATCGCCGACCTCGACATGACGCGCGTCGTCGACGGCACGCTCGTGAAGGTGATGGCGTGGTACGACAACGAAATGGGATACGTTCATACATTAGTGGAACACGTCGTGGAGGTGGCCAAACGTCTCTAACATGAAAGTGTATTTCGCCACAGATCACGCTGGTTTTGAAATGAAAAATCAGCTCGTGCCATTTGTGCGCCAACTCGGCCACGAAGTCGAAGACTGCGGTGCACTCGCACCAAATGAGAGCGACGACTATCCGCAATTCATTTCGCTCGCCGCGAAGCGTGTGAGCGTGGATGCGGAAAAAGGCGTGGAGAGCCGCGCAATAGTGCTCGGTGGCTCGGGGCAGGGCGAAGCCATTGTGGCCAATCGGTTCAAACACGTCCGCGCCATGGTGTACTACGGCCAGCCCTTGCACACACCCCGCGACGGCGCGGGCCGCGCCGTCGATATCGTCGCCCTCAGCCGCGAACACAATGATTCCAATGTCCTTGCGCTCGGCGCGCGATTCATTTCCCTCGACGATGCAAAAGAGGTGATCAAAGTGTGGCTCACTGCACCGTATACGGCTGCCGATCGGCACGCACGGCGCCTCGCACAGATAGAATCGCTTGAGATATAACATGATAGAAACAACGCGCATCGACATTATTCCCACCTGCGTGCCGAGCTCGGTGCGCGATCTGCAAACGGTATCCGAAAAGATACGTGGTTTTTCGCATCAGATACACGTGGACGTCGACGACGGCATTTTTGCGCCGATGATCACGTGGCCGTACGTAGCCGCGGGAGCATACGAAAATGTTACGCTCGCGCCGCTCGCCGGCATGGATATTGAGGTCCATCTCATGGTGAAAGACCCGAAAGCCATCGGTGAGGCATTTTCGCGCGAAGGTGCGATGCGCGTCATCGGACACCTCGAAGCATTTGAAACTGCCGAGGAAGCCATGGCGACGCTCGACCTCTGGCGCCGTAGCGGCGCAGGTGAAGTGGGTCTCTCCATACTCGTCGATACGCCGCTCGAGAAATTGGATGCGGTCATCGCGGCCTGCGACGTCGTGCAGGTGATGTCGGTCTCGGCTATCGGAGCGCAGGGTGGCGGATTTGATCAGCGGGCCATACAACGCGTCGCCGATATCCACGCACGATTCCCGAAGACACTCATTTCCGCCGATGGCGGCATCAATGCGGACACAGTGGCAGCGATGGTGAAAGCGGGTGCCACGCGATTCGGCGTCGGCTCCGCCATCCTCCACGACGAAGAGCCCGCGGCCGCCTTTGCAAGCATCTTGGCCACAGCGAAATCCGCCGCCTCTAATTGATCTATCGACCTACGAGGTCGATAGTCTATGTATGGGCAGTTAGATGAATTTGAAAGTGGTCATTATGGTGCCGAGCCAGTTGTCGAGGGGTTTGTAGGTGGTGACTTCGTAGAGATAGCCACCGTGGATGGTCCACACTTCGCGGGTGTCGCCCATTTGGTCGTTGTGGCCGTAGAATATTTTGGCCGGTGAGCCGTCGAGCGAGATGTCTGTGGGATTTTTCATCACACCGGAAGGGTCGTCGGTCTTGAAGCGCTCGGCGGTGATTGCCTTTTCGGTATACGGCACGACGAATACTTGGAAACCTTCGCCCGGGGAAGCGCCCTCGAAGGCAACGGTGCGGCCACCGTCGGTCTCATCATAAATATGCACGTCGAGGTCTTTGGGATACGAAAGTGAGAAATGGAAGTTGGGGTCGGAGTATGGGGCAGAATTAGTAGATGGGGAATCGTATATGGTATGTGGGGAGGAATCGTTGGGAAGTGAAATGGGAGAAAAGGGTGAAAGGGGGGAAATGCTGCCGGATCTGGATGTGTACCAATATCCTGCGGCTCCCAGAAGCACGATGACCGCCGCGATGATGAGAAAATTTTTCATAATTATTTACCCATTAAATAAAGTTTCTGCACCTCACTGGCCGACAACGCTCTATTATATACGCGCACGTCGTCGATAGCGCCGGAGTAATTGTACGAGCCATGCCACGAAAGGATGTCGCCAATATCGATCTGCGATATCGCAGGAGAGGCAAATCCCAAGGTCTCCTGAAATGCGCCGTCAATATAGAGCGAGATCGTTGTCCCGTTCAGTACGTACGAATAATGATGCCACGAAGCGCTGTTGATAAGCCAGCTAAAGTTGGCGCTAAAAAAAGTGCTTCCGGCATAAAAGAGTTTATTGCTTGCAGGTTCAAATCCTAAAATAAAAGGGAACGATCCCGGAATTGAGAAAAAGGTCGGGTCAACGTTAGTTTGAGGATTACTGTGCTTGGCCCAAAATGCGACCGAGTAGGGGCTTCCTGCCGAAAGAGATAGAGCCGCATTAACATACGTTGTACTGCCATTAAATTTCAGAGCCTGCCCGAGCTTGCCGATGGTTTTCATGGACGATGTAGAATCGGTGGCATCGACATATCCATTATTCCCCTGCCCGCTTCTGTCATACACTTTGTCCGTCACATCGGGCCCGTCAAATGTCCAAAGGCCGAGCAAACCAGTGCCGAGCGTCGTGCCCGCCTGCAGATTGACCGACGAGGTGTTGGCAGCGGTCGACCTATAAAGAGCGGCGACCTCGCTCGCCGAAAGCGCTCTATTATAGAGGCGCACGTCGTCGATGGAGCCCGGGAAGAACTGGGTGGACACGGTATTCGACCCGATGGTCAGAGCGAAGGGCGACGACGTGTCTATGGCAGCTCCCGCTTGAGTTTTCGTATCATTCAGGACGCCATCGACATAGAAACGCACGGTATCGTCGCTCGACGTGTACACTGCCACGGCGTTGTGCCACTTATTGTCGTTCATGGCGACCGTTGAAGAGGCACGGGTCGAGACAGTTGACCATGCCCACGTCTCGAAGCCGAGATCGCCGGGAATCGCGGTGCCACGGTTGATGGTAAAAAGCCCTTGTATTGTGGTTGCACTGCTGTCATTTTTGCGCCACGCAGAAATAGTGGCGAAGGATTGCGTGGATGTGCGCATCCATAATGAATAGGAAAAATCTACCTTGCCGAGCGTGATGGAGGCAGCGGCGGGGACCAGTAGATTATTTGTGGTCCCGTCAAAACTCAACGCGTTGCTGAATTTGCCTGAAGTCCAGCTGGGCAAAGCTGTCGCTGTGGTCTGAAGCGTGCCTATATTTCCGTTGACACTGCTATCATGCGCCGTACTACCCGACCCCTCATTAAAATTCCAGTAGCCGACGAGGCCCTTATTGCTGGCCTGCACCGACTTCTGCGCGCCGGTTTTGGCATACAGATTGGCCACCTCGGTGGCGGAGAGCGCTCTATTGTATATGCGCACGTCGTCTATGACGCCGTTGAAATGCCGAGCGGCATCGGTGGCATCCCATCCAATATAGAAAGGCGTGCCGGGGCTCTGCGTGGAGTGCGCGATAGCGTTGGTCGCGCTCGAAAGTGAGCCGCCATTATTTCCGAGATACATGGTGGCGGCTGATGACGTGATAGTCAGCGCGACGAAATCCCACGTATTATTGGCTGGCGAAAGACCACTGGCCCAAGAGTACGTCGCGATGTCACCGTAATTCCACGTATACGAGAGCGCACTACCGGCGTTGTACCCGATTCCTATTGGCTCCACGCTATCGCGGGCATATACGATGCCCGTCCAATTCGCCTGCACTCCTGCAGGCTTGATCCATGCGGTAATGGTAATGGATTGGAATGTGGTCGAAGCATTCGTGAGCCCGACATAATCCGATGTACCGTTGAAAGTCAGTGCCTTGCCGAATTTGCCTGCCACCCACGATGCCGTCGTGGTACCGAAATATCCGTGACCACTGTAGTCGAATGCTTTTGTACCGGACCCCTCATTGAAACTCCAGTAGCCGACGAGGCCGAGGTTGTTGGCGGGGCGGGAGATGATGGAAGCGTCGGCGAAAAACGGGAAAAGCAGCAATGGGAGTAAGGGGAGTAAAAGGGATTTAATGTTCATAAAAAGCGCCATGAGCTGAAAATGGAGCGCAGAAGCGGGTCGAGGCGGGCGTAGGTACTTACTTGGTACAGATTTTTTTGGTAGACGAACCACACTTCGCGGGAGTCGCCGCCGAAGGCGTCGTTGTTGCTGTGAAATACAACGCCGCTGTAATCCGAGCCTATTTGGATGGGTTCCACATCCGTCATCGTCATGTCGGGAACATCCTGCTGTATGCGCTCAGCCGTGAGGTGATGCAAATCCTCTTCGAAAGGCGAAATGGCTATCTGTATTCCCTGCCCCGCACTGTCTTGTATGACGATTGAAGTGCCTTGGCCTTGCGCATCGGGAATTTCTTTGGCGGTAAAACTATCGGGGAGCTTGAGAGAAAAATGATATGTGCCATTCGTATACGGTGTCGTCAGTGCCGGTGCGACATAAGGGGTTGTGGCAGGAGAAACGGGAGTAAGGGGGGTAATGGGAGTAATGGAGGTTGAAACGGAGGAAATGCTGCTGGATCGCATGAGATACCAGTAGCCGCCGGCGAGAGCGACGAGGACTGTGAGGACGATGAAAAGATTTTTCATACTATCGACCTGCTCCATATAATTGGAGCACCTCCCCCGCTGTGAGCGCTCTATTATATATGCGTACGTCGTCGAGGGCGCCGCTAAACGGCTTGTCACATGCACCGCCGAGCACATTTTCTCCAAAATAAACAGGAGCGCTATTTGCGGCAATGTTTGTCGTTCCAGCGCTAGTATTTGCGATATCCAAAGCTCCGTCGATGTATATTTTGGTGACGACCCCCGAGCGCGTGTCGACAAGATGATGCCATTTTCCGTCGTTCACCACTCCGTTTGATGTAAGGTCCACATAATTGACGTTGCCGTCGTCTATCTCAAACGAGTGTTTACCGTCTGCTCCAAGAATTGTGTTCCAGAAATTGCCATGGGAGCACGCGCCGCGCTTGGAGAGTGTATATACCGTAGACGCTCCGGTCGTCTTCACCCACTGTGAGAGCGAGAAATCGTTCGTGCCAAAGTCGGCAATGCCTATATTGCCGACGTTTATGTAGTTCGAGCTGCTGCCGATGAACTTGAGCGCCTGACCTATCTTGCCGGCGACTGGCGAGGTGCTCGTGGACATGCCGATGAATGTAGCTGTGTTGCCATTGCCGGAAATATCGGCGGTCGTGTTGGTGGTCCAATTGGTGGTATTGCCGTCGAGCGGCCAGTAGCCGACGAGGCCGTTGGAGATAATGGGATTGGAATATCCCGCAGTGGTGCCGTTGGCGCAGAAGGCGGTGAGGAGTATCGTCCCGTTGCCTTGCCCTCCTGTGGTGTTGGCAAAGAATGGGCCTGTCGTCGTTTTGATCATGTATTCTGAGAAGGATTCATGTGTTGGTTGCGAATCGAGCACTGTAAAGCCGCTCCCCGGACTTTCCGCTGAAGGTGTCGAGTCCTCGTCACCGGCAAGTGAATAGAGGATGCACCTCGGTTTCCGTTGAATAATTTGGACATTGCCACCTGTCGAATTTGGCTTGCCTCCGGCTATCGCCGTTAGAGGATTGTCGCCGAGTCCGGCCCACTCTGAAATATGGATTCCCGGATCCACCGAATTTGTGCCTCCGGTAACTGTGACCGTATCTGCGGCCGAAGACGTACTGATCGCGTAATAGATCCATTTGTTGGTGAAAAAGTCCCATGATGTCGTCGCCAAGGTCCATGTGTTGCCAATAGTGTCGGTTACTGTCGGGTTCCCGACCTTATTACCGCCGCCGTTCGCGTCTTGAACGCCCACAACGAGCAGGTCGCTTTTTGTAACATTTTTTGAAAATGCCAGCGGTGCGTTCGGATATGCAGTGGTGTGCTGGATCAGGCGTGGCTGGCCCAATCCGGTATTGGCGGTGCCGAGATTGTAGAGCTGCTTCACTTCGCCTTGTGAGAGCGCTCTATTGTAAATGCGAAAATCGTCTATCGTCGCAAATGCAGGCTGCGAACCGTTTTGGTGATTGGCGAGTCTTGGAATGCCGGGGGTGATCGTACCGCCGTCACTCGCCGAAGCTTCGAGCACGCCGTTCTTGTATATGGAATCAACGCCGTTGTTTCGCATCAGTATGATGTGCGACCATTTGCCCACGCTTATTCCGCTCACCGTACTGACGCAGCCAAGCTGAGTGCCGTCGTCGAGGCGCTTTTGTAAACAGTATTGATCGGTGGATGCTTTCAGATCGACGAGGGGAGTCCCCGCCACGACTCTGTCAAGAAAGTAAGAGCCGAGAGCGTCGCTCCCTAAGCCATTGGTGTATGAATCCGGTTTCACCCACATGCTGTATGTAAAATTCGCCCCCACGGTAGGAGCAGATGCCGCGTTGATAGCACCGTTGGTGACGCCGAGAAAGTGGATGGCACCACCTATCTTTCCTACGCCCTGCGCAGTTGTTGTCGAGAGGGTTCCCAACGCGCCGTTGTTGCCGTTGCCGGATAGATCCACTGTGGTATTGCTCGTCCAGTTATTCGTCGAGCCATCGAGCGGCCAGTAGAGCACGAGGCCTTGGGAGAGAGAGGCGGTATTGGACTGGCCGAGGTGGATGGCCGCATTCACATGCGGCGGAAGTAAGAAGTAAGAAATAAGAAGTAAGATGAATGCGAGAGGTAAGACGTAAGATCTAAGATTTAAGAATAGAAATCCTAAATCTTCAATCCTAAATCCTAAATCTTTTGAATTTCTCATATCATCGTCCTGCATTATAGAGCTGCGCCACTTCGGCCGTCGACAGCGCTCTATTATATATGCGCACGTCGTCTATCGTGCCTTTGAACCACACGACCGACGCGGGATTACCGCTGGTGCGCTTGCCTATCGTGAGAAGGACGGAATTGGTGATGTTGTTGCTGGCGGAATTTATGGCTGCCGTAGTGGAGCTGAAGGCTCCGTCCACGTACTGCGTCAGCTTCACGCCGGACTGGCGCACGCACGTGATGTGGTGCCACTTTCCGTCGTTGAGCGGGGCCAACGAGTACACGCTGTCGTTGGTGCCGTTGAACCACATCTCGCAGTCTATCGTGTTATTGAATGGCGACGTGCCCGAGAGTACGGAACCCCATCCTATGCGGGGGGACTGGCTGGAATTTTCTTTGACCACAATGCCCCCCCACTGTCCGCCGGTGTCCTGTGTCGTTTTTTCCCAAAAGGCCCAGCTAAAATCGGTGGTGCCCGGATCGAGCACGGGGGCATCGAGCACGCCCACGTACTGCGAAGCGCCGCTCGCTCCGTTAAAAACGAGTGCCTGCCCAATTTTGCCGGCCACGCGCGCCGTGCTGGTGGCCAGACCTGTCGATGTCGCATTATTGCCGTTGCCTGAAATGTCCTTAAATGTATTGCCGGGGGTGGTCCAATCTATAGTCGGACCGTCAAAAGGCCAGTAGCCGACGAGGCCGTTGGTCATAAAATTCTCGTTGGAGTGCCCCGCCACCGTTTTGCCCGTATTGTACAGCTGCGCGATTTCGCCAGCGCTGAGCGCTCTATTATATATGCGCACGTCGTCCATTGTGCCTATATAGGGGTCCAGCCAGTGGCCGCCGCCGCCGTCGTTGTGTGGTAAATTCCATCCGAAAAACATTGACTGGGCCGCATCGGTGGCATGGACACCGGCGCCTGTCTGATACGAGGTGATCGGCTGCAGCGCTCCGTTGAAATAGAAGGTCGTGGTGGCCACGGTATCGAGACTGACACCGCCGCTGTATACGATAGCGACGTGCGTCCACACATTGGCCGGCGGAAGATTGGTGCGGGCCACATAATTGGTGCTGGACCGCACCAATGTGAGGTCCAACCAGCCGGCAAACGTATTGTAAGCGATCCACCACCCCGCAGTGTTGTTGTTGTCGTTTTTCTCCATGACCATCGTGGTGCTTGCAGGTTTGAGCCACATCACGAATGTGGCTGGAGAAGTGGACGCGAGATCGGTGAGCGAAGAGTCGTTGCCCACGTTGATCCAACTGCTCCCGCCTGTGAGCAGGGTGTTGGTATTGAACACGAGAGCCTGCCCTATTTTGCCAATGGTGGGCGTCGTGCCTGTCGCCATACTAATTAAATGACCCGTGTTGTTGCCGGAGAGGTCATTGGTGGTACCCGTCGTCCAATTCGTGACCGAGCCATCCATCGGCCAGTAGCCGACGAGGCCTTGGGACACAGCGGTGGTGTTGGCATGGCCGGCATTTGCTTTGCCGAGGTTGTAGAGCTGCAATACTTCGGCCGGAGTGAGCGGGCGATTGTAGACGCGTGCATCGTCGAGCGAACCACGCCACCAATATTGTTGCGATGTAGTACTTATTTCGGCGCCGATCGAGATATTTTGTCCATCAATCGTCAGGGCACCGGGGTGACTGATGCGAGCTTCCTCGTGACCATCGACGTAGTTGTATGCAGTGTTGCCATCATAAACGTAGACGAGGTGATGCCACACATTGTCGTTGATGTGCTTGTTGGACGTTAAGTTGACGTATTGCACTCCGCTTATCTCCGTCTCAATGGAAAAGAGTCCGCCAGGCGAAAGATACAAGCCGAATTTTTCGGTAAGGTCGGCCCCTTCACCGATGGCTTTTAGCCAGCCCAATGAGGTCGTCTTTGCCCATATTGAGACGGTGATGAGTGTCGCATCGTACGAGGAGCTGTGTGCGGCGATGAGATAGTTATTCGTGCCGTTGAATTGGAGCGCTTGCCCGAGGTGGCCGGAGGTGGGCGACGAAGTGGTCGACATCGCGCTCGATGTTGCGTTGTTGCCATTGCCCGAAAGGTCGTAGAAGGTCGGACCGTTGCCCCAATTGATCGTCCCGACGTCGAGCGGCCAGTAAGCTATGAGGCCATTGGATAGCGCGGCGGTGTTGGTGGAGCCGAGGTGGATCGAGGCCTGCGTCTGCGCTGGAATACAGAGGAATAGCAATGAAACGGCGCAGACAATTTTCAATTTCCAATTTCCAATTTTCAAAAAACCCGAATGTGGTATAGTATTCATATATGAAGTATCGCTTTCCTATCATCATCGAAAAAGACGTGGACGGCTATTTTGCGAACTGCCCGACCCTGCAGGGCTGCTACACGCAAGGTGAGACGTATGAGGAGGCGCTCGCCAATATTCACGATGCCATAGCTTTGCATCTGGAGGATATGGCCGCGAGCCACGAGGAGATCAAAGAACCCAAAGACGTGACCTTTTCTTCGGTGGAAGTATCGGTATCGCACTAGAAATATGACACGACTGCCGCGTGTCACGGCATCGCGTGCCATCGCCACCATCGAGAGGCACGGCTTTGTTTTTGCAAGGCAAAGCGGGAGCCACAAAATTTTCAAGAACGCCGACGGGAGACGTGTTACGGTGCCTTTCCACGCTTCCAAAGTTCTGCATCCCAAAGTATTCAAAAGCATTTTGGACGACAGCGGCCTGACGGCCGAGGATTTTTTGTAATTGAAGGTCATATAAATTTCCACGTGGACATGATAGGGGCGAGCCACGGGTCGAGGGCTTTTTCGGTCATGACTTCGTAGAGGTAGCCGTCCTTAATGAACCATATTTCGCGCGTGTCGCCGACGGTGTCGTTGTGGCCGAAAAATTGCGTGGCGCGCACGCTATCTACCGTGGTGTCATGCGGCTCTTTGAATACGCCCGAGGGCTCGTCCATTTTGAAACGCTCTTTGCTTATTTGCTGGCCATTGTACGGCGTCGCGAATACTTCGAATTCCCTTTCATTCTTGGTATCGATAAAGCTCGCGGTAAATGCATTGCCCGCTTCGCGGTACACCTGCACCGACATCTCCTGCGGATACAAAATGGAAAAGTGTATCGGCGCGCTGCGGAATTCTTTCATGCCGGCCGGTATCTCGCGCGAAGGCGCGGCAGTGCCGGTCGACGTAGCATCAGCCACGGCAAAAAGCTGCGTCGGGTCGCTCGGCAGCGGCGCGCCTTTGTATGAAGCATCGAAACTGCTCGGAGAAAGTTCTGACATCGGCGGAAGCGGCCGCAAAAACATGTAATAAAAAATGCCGGCGAGAATGATGAAAGGGATTGAAAGGGTGAAAAGGGTTTTCATAGTTTTCATAATTGCATCAAGGCGTCGCCTTGATATAATTGCAACATACGAAGTCCCGAATCGAACTCGACAGTCCGTGGAATACGAAAAGAGCTGCTCGCAAGGGCGGCTTTTTTCGTTTTTAGGGCAAGCAAGAAAAGGGTTTTCATAATGGGAAAAAGGTCATGAACCCAAATTCATTTTTACAACGCCCTTGAATTTGACGAATCCTTTCAGTCGCACGACGCGCGGGACGGCTTGCGGGCCCGGTGCGGCCGGCGAATACTTGATTATGATGACTCCATTTGCCCCCGCGCCGCTCGTACATTTGACGTTAGTCTGGCCGCCCGAATTTTTGCCGTTGGCACATGCGCCGCCGCCTGCACCATAATTTCCCGCACTGCCGGCGACAATTGCTGCGTTGAGGGTAGAGATCGCCTGTGCTCCTCCTGCGCCGCCAGCACCGACGCTCGCCTCATAATCCGCTCCGGCATCTCCATTGTGAGGAGCTAATCCTGTTTCGTCGGCAGGTCCACCAAAACCTCCGGCGCCACCATCGCCGAGACCGCCGGCGGTCGCGCTGCTGGCCGTATCTCCCTGTGTGCCACCTGCCACACCATCGCCTACCCACCCCCCCGCGCCGCCGCCACCTGTCGCATCCTTCGTGGCTGCAGTACCCGGGGTGATAACTCCGCCGGCACCGCCATTATGCTTATACGTTCCAACACCACTAGCCGCTGCTCCACCGGTACCGCCGGCAATCACGCCGCCGGTACCGGTACCGGTGTTGCCGCCGCCACCACCTTTTGCACACACCGATACAGTATCAGTACAATCATTGGCCGAGCCCGCGGTTCTATTGAAGAACGTATCGGTGCCGGCATTGCCGCTAGCGTCGCTAGGAGAGTTTACCGCTGATGCCAAAGCCGCACCGCCTGCACCGATCTGGTACGTGGCAGTGGTCACTCCGGGATTTGCGAAGGTAAAATTCACTATTCTGGACCATCCTCCGCCTCCGCCTCCGGTAGAACTATTAGCGTCATTACTGGTCTCTGCACCGGAGCCGCCCGCCCCTATTACGTCTACAGTGTTGGCGTTGTTGTTCCAATCCGAAGGTGATGTGTATGTGGTGCCCGTCGTGAGATACACGGTAATCCATGATGTCGTCGCGTAGGTGAGGATGATAACGCCGTTTCCTCCGGAGCCGGCGGTAGTCTGGCCGAGGGTCGAGTTCATGATCGCGCCGCCGCCGCCCCCCCAATGCCCTCCACTACTTCCTATCCCAGTCGTGTAGCCCCCTCTGACACCACCACCGCCGCCGCCCGAACCGGTGGAGGTAGCGCCATTGCTCGCAATTTCTGTGCCCCATCCACCGATATTGCCGTTACCGGTTCCGTTGGTCATAGCTGCGCCGCCGCCGCCGCCGGTGCCCGCATCACCGCTACCGCCAGCTTGGGCAAATCCGGCGGAGTTGGCATCAACACCCGCATTACCGGCACCGCTCGGCCCGCCCGCGCCGCCGCCGCCAGCTGCAGTATCCGTATTCCCTGTCTGGCCGCCTTTACCGCCCGCAAATTTCGTGTCCCCCGCGCTGCTTCCAGTGGCACCGCCTGCGCCTCCGGGTCCCGTCGCAGAAAGGAATGCTGTAGTGCCGCCACCGCCGCCTTGGGCGCCGACGCATTTGATGACGCCGACGTTGTAAAGCGTGACGCATCCGGAGAGGGTCGTCGTGCTGTTGAACCATGTATCGCCTCCGGACGATCCATCTAAAGTGGAGGAGGCTGTAGTCAAGGTACCCCCGACGGCTCCTGAGCCCACTTGATACGTGACGACTGTGGAGCCCGGCGAAGCGAAGGAAAAATTGCTTATCTTGGCATACGCGCCGGCGCCGCCGGCACTAGCACCTACGGTGCTTCCAGGAACATTTTGAGCAGTGCCACCGGAGCCGCCCGCGCCGATGACTTCGATGGTGTTGTTGGTGTTGTCCCAATCCACGGGCGAGAGAAAGTTGCCCAGTTGGTTGGTCGTCGAGGTGGCGAGGAGGAAGATGACGAGATTGGCGGCGTTGGCGGAGAGCGGCGAGAGTAAAAGGCAGAGGGAGAGGATGGGAACTAAAAGGTAAGAAGTAAGAGGTAAGAAGTAAGAGGTGGAAAATTCCCGACGCGGTAAAAGGTAAGAGGTAAATGGTAAGAAGTAGAGAATGCCGATACTTTTTACTTCGTACGTCTTATTTTTTACTGTGTTGTTCTCCATACTTCTTATCGTTTACTTTTTACCGCGCTCCCTGTGCCCTATCGTATCGGATCAGTCCTGTGATCAGACGGTGCGTGCGATCTGCCTGTTCCCATAATTTGTTATATTCTTCCGCCGCCAAATATCCGACGTCGCGTGAAATGAGCAACTGGTTTTGTAATTCGGTCAACGACCCTCTCGCTATCGCATTGAACTGCAACCTCTCTCGATGCGATTGCCTGCCAAAGCCTTCTGCGATATTAGAGGTTATTGATACGGCGGCGCGCCGCATCTGATTGATGATCCCGAACAATTCGTCCTTAGGAAATTTTTTTGTACCTTTGTAGATCGCGACAGCCAATGCATGCCCTTGTTTCCACGCTTCAAGGTCCGTGAACGCTGTTATCTTCTTTTTTTC
>CAZHOB010000014.1:21534-31397 GCA_964534465.1 uncultured Candidatus Saccharibacteria bacterium | reverse complement strand
TCCGGACGTGCGCGATGGCTTCAAGCCGGTGCACCGTCGCATTCTCTACGCGATGCTCGAATACGGGCTCACGGCCAATGCCAAGACGCGCAAGTCGGCCACGGTGGTCGGCGATGTGCTCGGTAAATACCACCCGCACGGCGACGCTTCGGTGTATGACGCGATGGTCAAAATGGCGCAGGATTTCTCGATGCGTTATCCGCTCATCATCGGGCAAGGCAACTTCGGCTCCATCGACGGCGACGGCGCCGCGGCCTATCGTTATACCGAAGCCAAAATGTCACGCTTGGCAGGTGAGATGATACGCGATATCGAAAAGAACACCGTCGATTTCCGCCCGAATTACGACAATACGAAACAGGAGCCGACCGTCCTTCCTGCGGCCATCCCAAACCTTCTATTAAATGGCACGCTCGGCATTGCCGTGGGTATGGCATCCAACATCCCGCCGCACAATCTGCGCGAAGTGTGCAATGCCGCCATTCATCTAATAGATGCGCCGGATGCCACCACCGAAGACCTGCTCGGATTCGTGCAGGGCCCTGATTTCCCGACGGGCTGCATCGCTTTTAATTCGCGCGACATCGCGCATGCGTACGCCACCGGTCGCGGGCCTGTGGTCGTGCGCGGCGATGCTGAAATTGTGGAAGACAAGAAGGGGAATTACCAGATCATCGTTACTTCAATTCCCTACCGCGTGGTCAAAGCCGATCTCATTACGAAAATTGCTGACCTCGTCCACGAGAAAAGGCTCGAGGGCGTGCGCGACATTCGCGATGAAAGCACCAAGGACATCCGCGTGGTCATCGAGCTTAAGAACAACGCCAACGCACAGACAGTGCTCAATTTTTTGTACAAGCATACGCAGCTCGAAGAGACTTTCCACTACAACGTCGTCGCGCTTGTAGACGGCGTGCCGCAGACGCTCTCGCTCAAAGCGTTGCTCGAATACTTCATCGCGCATCGCCGCGAAGTGGTTACGCGCCGCACCAAATTCGACCTCGAGAAGGCCAAGGCGCGTGAGCACATCTTGCTCGGCCTTAGCAAAGCGCTCGATCACATTGACGAAATAATCAGGCTCATCAAGAAATCCAAAGACACCGACGATGCTCGGACCCAGCTGATGGGTAAATTCAAGTTCTCCGAAATACAGGCCAACGCCATTCTCGACATGCGCCTGCAGCGCCTCTCGGGCCTCGAGCGTAAGAAGATAGAGGATGAGCTCAAAGAAGTTCAGGCGCTTATCGAAGAGCTGACTTCCCTGCTCAAATCCGAGAAAAAACTGATGGGTCTTATCAAAAAAGAGATCAGCGAGGTCGTGGAGAAATTCGGCGACGACCGCCGCACCAAGATAGTGAAGCGTGGCGCGACCATCCTCTCCGCCGAAGACCTTATCGCCGACGAGGATTCCGTGCTTGTACTCACTCAAGGCGGCTACATCAAGCGCACCAATCCGGCAGAGTATCGCCGCCAGCGCCGCGGCGGTGTCGGCGTCGTCGATCTCGACACCAAAGAAGAGGATTTCGTAACACAATTCCTCACCGCTTCCACACATTGCGACCTTCTTTTCTTCTCCGACCGTGGCAAGGTGTACCAGCTCAAGATGTACGACCTTCCCGAAGGTAAACGCGCCACCAAAGGCAAGTCGATAATGAATTTCATCTCGCTCGAGCAGGGCGAGCAGATCACCTCCATCCTCGCGATGCCCAAGGAGAAGAAAGCCGTCGACGGTCTTGAGCTCGTCATGGTTACCAAGGACGGCACGGTCAAGAAATCGTCGGCCGACAAATTCCGCGAAGTGCGCCGCTCGGGCCTCATCGCTATCACTCTCGACAAGGGCGATTCGCTTATCTCCGCGCAATTCGTTCACAAAGGCGACAATGTCTTGCTCACCACGGCCAAGGGTCAATCCATCCGCTTCGACGAAGGTGATGTGCGCGAAATGGGCCGACAGGCAGCGGGCGTGCGCGGTATCAAGCTGCGCGCGGGCGACTTCGTCGTCGGGTCCGGCATCGTCCCCAAAGGGGCGAAGGGCGCCGAATTGCTCGTGCTCTCATCCACCGGCTACGGCAAAAAAACAGAGCTTACCGAATACAAGTGCCAGAGCCGAGGCGGCTCGGGCATCAAGACGATGGCCATTACTCCGAAGACCAAGCAATTGGTCGGCGGCTATGTGCTCGTGCGCAAAGGCGGCGAGCTCGTGGCCATGTCCAAGAAATCTCAAACGCTCCGCATGAGCCTCGAAGAGATACGCTCCGTGGGCCGCGCCACCCAAGGCGTGCGCATTATGAAACTCCGCGACGGCGATTCCCTCGCGTCATTTGTCGTCTTTGAAGCGGATGAAGCGGAGAGTTGACCATTCCGTAATTGTTGCAATACTTTCGTTAGCAACCAACGGAGTTTCGCAATGACTTCAAGAGGGATTTTTCTGGGCAGCGCACTTTTTGTCGCCGGCCTACTGTTTGCCATGAGCAATTCGATGCCGTGGGCCGAAATAATCGCGGCCTGCATTTTCGGTGCACTACTTGCGATCGTGATGTTCGTTTTCGCACTTACACTCGAACTCAGCGTGCGATTCGAGGAAAAGTCCAAGGGGCTTCGAAAGAGCTTTTTTGATGCTCGGCCAAGAGTGTGAGACAGCGCACCGCGCTCGAGAGGAATGTGCCTCGCGTAGCTGCCCACAGGTGTGAATTTCTAAGGCCCCCGCTATGCGGGGGCCGCTGTTTTGATCACTTTTTCCATGATTGATTTCGTAAATCAATCATTCAAGTTGATACTGTCGGATCGAAGTCGCGTTGGCGTCTTTCAGATATTCAAGAGTCTCCTTTTGCACATTGCCTACGGACTCGCGCATGAAATCTGTGGTCAATATCGAAGGGAAGTTTTTTCTACCGCAATAGTCCGCGTAACTGCTCCAGCGGTAAGAATCGAGCTGTTTAAGAGCGGCCTTCCGGTCGGATATTTGTCCCATACGCCATTGCCGTGCCCCTTTCACGAAATCGAGGGGATTCAAATGTATATAGTGAAGAATGTGCAAAAAATGTGAGTCGGATGTAATGAGAATTTTTTTCGTACGACCTTGGAATAGCGTGCCCTTTCTTTTGTATTTGTCATTAAAATAATTGGCGAAGCCCACGTTCATTTTTCGAATAAAGAGGGTGAGACCGCCATCTACCAATTCGGACAGCAAAAGGTGATAGTGATTTTTCATGAGACACCATCCGTGTATGTCGACAATTCGTGTTCGAGGCGATGATTGGTTTACGAAATCAATCATAGTGGCTTCGAAGGATCGTCCCGCATTGAGAGCCGGCGACGAATCGTTGAACTCGTACATGTCGTGTACGAACCGCGCATAATCGCCGGTATTCGTAAAGAGGTCTCTTTTTTCAACCCCGCGGTTCAATACGTGATAGAGGTCCATTGCGGAACTATAAATGATTGATTTCGTAAATCAATCATTTGACTGTTTACTTTATGCGCGGCTGATGTATATATTCCTTAGATTCAACCGGGAGAAAATCGATGAATGTATTTGCCCCGAAGTCTCGCAACTTTTGGCTCATGGCCACAGGGATCTTGGCAGTCGCTGCATCGGTATGCTTTGGTGCGCTCATCTATGTCCTGTTTTTGTTCCCCAACACTTTGACCCTCGCCAGCGTTGCGCTCATAGCCGGCATTCTTCTAATAGTTGGTCTCGGACTTGGCCGAGTCGCTGTCGCCTGCTTGGACCGTTCCGACTCAGTTCAATAGCCCCGTCGTGCGCGGGGCTTTTCTTTTTGCGCGGCTGGTGTATACAGGTGGCAGCTGACCACTGGTGGTTCGGCTAAGCAAGGCTCTTGGGAGCCGAGGAGAGTGCAATGAAGACCAGTATAGACGATGTGTTCCAAATCGAACTGGGAAATCCCTTGAAAGGTCTGCGAAAAGTAGCGCAGTGCCACTCTGAGGCCGTTTATGACATTGCCGCAAAGGTGGGTTATCTGCTCGACAGCCACGAATGGCAAACGTTTTGGAAATTCGTGGAGGTTTTGCAGATACGCTTTGAAACGGACCTAGATGGCGACCACGTTCGATTCACTGCTGTTTTGAAAGCGCCATACGGAAAAATCACGCTTCCAAAGGCGGAAAAACGGTGGCCAATTCGTTATTTGTCGAGTGAAGATGATCGCGATCGTGAGTCTCTCGTACGGCAGATCGTCGGAGAGATAGCAACCACGGTAGTGCGAGTTCGCGGTGAGTTCGCAGAAATGGCGGAGTCACTGAAGACATAGCTGCCCACAGGTGTGAATTAACGGCCCGCGTCTGACGCGGGCCGTACTGTTATACTTATTGGTGATGCAGCACACTGCACATCACACAGCGCCGCACCACCATACGGCCGGTTTTGCTCATCCGCACAGCAATGTCGAATTTTTGGGTATCGAGCCGGGAATGCATGTGGCGGATTTCGGTGCGGGCAGCGGACATTACACGCTGGCTATGGCGCAGGTTCTTCACGGCCATCATGGTGCCGTATACGCCATAGATGTACAGAAAGACCTTTTGCGTCGTATCAACAACGAGGCGCAGCGTCGGCATTTGCGCGGCGTGCACATCATCTGGGGTGATCTGGAGAAAGCAGGTGGGAGCAAGATTGCCAATGGTCACTGCGACCTCGTACTCATTTCCAATCTGCTTTTTCAAGTGGAAAATAAAGACGCGGTGCTCAAGGAGGCGAGGCGTGTCGTGAAGCCGCTCGGCAGGGTGGCCATCATCGATTGGGCAGATTCGTTCGGCGGGATGGGCCCGATAAAAAAAGATGTGGTCACGGTGGACGAAGCGCTCGCTCTGGCGAGAAAGGGGGGCTTCGAATTCATCCGCGAATTCCGTGCGGGAGCGCACCATTACGGGTTAGTGCTCAAACCGGTATGAAGGGCATTTCAAAATTCCACGTGATCCTCCTTCTCGTTTTTGGCGCGCTCGCTGTCTCTGGCGTGCTTATTTTTGCGCTCGCGGTAGGAAGCGGCAGCGGCAACACGACGGGAGCGGTAACTATCTGGGGCACGCTCGATCAGGCGGCGTTCACGACGGTGATACGGCAAGCTGCAGAGAGCAACAGTCAGCTCGGGCAGGTCACCTATGAGCAAAAAGACCCAACGACCTACGAGCAAGACCTCACCTCGGCGCTCGCATCCGGCCAAGGTCCCGACATCTTTATCCTCCGCAGTGATTACGCGATGAAAGACCTCTCCAAGGTCTACCAAATTCCCTATTCCGCCCTTTCCGATACGCAGTTCAAGACGGTCTTCGTGCAGGCTTCCGAAGCGTTCCTCGCACAGAACGGCATCGCGGCCATTCCGGTCGTTACCGACCCGCTCGTGCTCTTTTGGAACCGCGACCTCATGGGCAACGCCGGATATTCGCGCCCGCCGCAGTATTGGGATGAGGTCGTGCCGATGGCCACGTATGTGACAGGCGGCGATAGTAACGTGAATGGCAGCGCGATCACGCGCCGCGATCCGAGCAATATCATCAAGAAGAGCGCGGTGGCTTTCGGCGAATACCGCAACATTCCAAATGCCAAAGATATTTTGGCCACACTGATACTGCAGGCGGGCGGTGCCATCACGGCGAAGGACAACACCGGCCACATCGCGCCGGCGCTCTCTCCGCGTACCGCCGAGGGTACACAATCGAGCGAAAGCGCGCTCAAGTTTTATACGGAATTCTCCGACCCGTCCAAAAACCTCTATTCATGGAGCCGTGCTCTGCCGGACGCGCGCGCCGCTTTTGCCGCGGGCGATCTTGGTATCTATGTAGGACACGCCTCGGAGGAAGTGCTCATCAATCGCATGAATCCCAATCTCAATTTCGCCGTGGCGCTCTTGCCGCAGATACGCGACAACGACCACGCCATTGATACCGCGTACACCTATGGCTTCGCCATCTCGAAACAGAGCCGCAATGCCGCGGGCGCGTACATCGTAGCCAATCTGCTCTCTGCCACAGCGCCTTCCTACGCGCTTTCCATCGCGCTCGGAATACCTTCGGCGCGACGCGATGTACTCGCCGGGACGGCCGAAGGCGACGCTGTCGTGTTGAATAAAGAGGCGCTCGCCGCGCGATACTGGATCGACCCCGATCCCGAAAAGACCAACGATATTTTTCAGGGTATGATTGAAAGCACGGTGAGCGGCGCAACCCGTATTTCCGATGCGGTCCAGCGAGCCGATCAGGAACTCGCTCATATATTGGGACTATGATCCAGTCGTTAAAAAATTCGGTAATGGCGCTTTCGATTTTCGCACTTTCGACAGGTGTCGCATTCGCGCAGACCGGCGGCAATGCCGTACTACAAAATCCGCTCAATTCCAATTTCAGCACCATCCCCGGCTTTATCGCGGGTGCGCTCAAGGTGATGGTCATGGTCGCGCTTCCCATCATCACGCTCTTTTTCGTGTATGCAGGCTTTATGTTCATCATGGCGCAGGGGAATACCGGTAAGCTCGCCGACGCGCGGCGCAATTTCATGTATGTCATCATTGGAGCTCTACTCATCTTGGGTGCGTGGGTCATTGCGACGCTCATCGGAGGCACCGTTACCCAGCTTTTGCAATAATATGCGCGTCCTTCGCATCATAGCTCCGCTCGCTCTCATCATCGCGCCGGCACTCGCGGAAGCCGCGCCGCACAATTTTCAGGAGCTCGCCAATTTGCTCGTTCTTATCATGAACAATGCCGCCATCGTGCTGATAGTGCTCGGCATCGTCGTCTATTTCTGGGGCATTTCGACCAGCATGTTCGGCGTCCAGACGGGCGGCGTAGCGGCGAGAAAAAAGCTCACCACCTATCTGATCTGGGGGCTGATCGTCCTTTTCGTCATGGTCTCGATCTGGGGCATATTGCAGGTGTTGCAAAATACGCTCTTCACTTCGGAGTCGTTCAACGTCAACTACGGCTCCTCGGGCGGCGGTACGGGAGGCACCTTCGATCCGACTCCGATCCAGACTTTTTGAGCATGCAACTCTCCACAGCGCAAAAAATAATTCCGATACTGCTTTTTTTTCCGCAGCTTGCCGCTGCGCTTTCCACCAATGACGCAGTCGGTCTCTTCAATATATTCGTCGGCGTCATGGTTGTGTGCGCTTTTCTTGCTTACATCGTCGGGTTCATCGTCTATGCCGTGCGTCTTGGCACAGACCAACGCGTGCAGGGCATTCGCATTATGGAGTGGGGAGTCGCCATACTCTTCGTGCTTGTGGTCATTTTGGCGCTCATCCACTACTTCCAAGTGCATCCCCAAGCGGCTACACTGGTCCTCTCCGCTATCGTGGCCCTCATCATAGTTACCGTCATATTTATGATCGCCACGGACAAGCCGGCGGCTCCGGAAAAAGAAGAGCGGTAGAGGGGACACTCGGTCAGTTTCCGCGGTCTCACTCGTGGTGTAGGCCTTTTTGGGGTCGCTGTCTGGCGCTGCTGCGCCAGCGCTCACTCTCGCGCCGTCGCGCTGCGAGAGACCCCAAAAAGGCCTACACCGCTCGTTCTCCCACGGAACAGCCCCTCGCTGGAAAAATTGGAATGCCGCGGAAACTGCCCGAGCGACCCTAGTTTTCCACATGGGCTCATTGTATAACGCGGCAGCCATTGTACGATTAAGGTACTTATTATTATCTCAAATAGCTATTTTTATGCGTAAAGTTATTGGTTCGGCACTTTCTTTGGTGGTTTTGGGTCTTCCGGCTCTCGCGAGCGCGGCCACCCTGCTCGATACGCTCGCGCTGGCCAATACATTCCTCAATGCCGCCATCGGTCTCTTCGTTACCCTCGCTATCGTCGTCTTCTTCTGGGGCTTGATCAAGTACTTGGCGAGCGTTGGCGATGAAAAGCAGGCAGGCCTGCGCATCATGTTCTACGGCGTTATCGTTATCTTCGTCATGGTATCCATCTGGGGCATCGTGCGCTTGCTACAAAGCACCTTCAAGGTCACATCGACTGATCCCATCATCCCCAAAGGTATTCAGATCAACACGGTAGGTTATTAATCTCCTCGGCGGTAAGTCCGCCACACCATGAGCGGTACACAAAATCTCATAGGTCGGTTCGTGACCTACATCATCGACCCTGCTATCCTCATCATCTTTGCGCTGGGATTCCTCTTGTTCATCTGGGGGCTCGTGCAATTCCTCACCAACGTCGAGGGTGATAGAACCGAAGGCAAGAATCACATGATCTACGGCATCGTCGGGATGTTCATCATGGTCTCCGTTTTCGGCATCATCACCCTTCTAGACAACACCTTCTCGCTCGGCACTTTCCAAGGCGGGCCCGATATCAATCGCATCAATAATGTCACGACGGGCGGCAACTTTTTCGGCCCGTGAGAAACGGATAAAAAATGCGGCCGCGCAAAGCGCGGCCGCATAGTTCATTCGTGAGTCGGAGCAGCTTCAGTGGGCTCGCTCGGAGGAGTGGTCTTCTGGATCCACTTCGCACGCTCGACGATCTCGCTGATGAGCGTATTTATCGCTTCGGTGATCTCCGATTGATCCGGCACGACGACATCCTCACCGTTTTTGATCATCGGCAGATCGATGGTGATGTTGCCGCGCTGGATGTTGCCGAGGAATCGCACGCGACCAAAAACTTTGACATCGCCCTGAGTGTGAAAGGTGAATGTGCAGTGCGTGTCGATGGCCAGCACTTCAATGCCTTCTGAATACGCTTCCACCTCGGCGCTCACGCACGTGCCACTGCGATCGGTTTGAAAGACGAGCAGTTTGTGATTGAGCGTCGGAATGTATCCCGATATCTCGTGCCCGTGATCCTTCGTCAATTGGTACAGATACAGCGCGTTCTCGCCGTTGATCTGCACTTCCTCGGCCTGTGCACCCGCTAAACCGCAGAAGAAAAGTGTTGCCACTGCGGCCAATAAAACTCTACGCATTTGATCTCTCCGTATGCAATGTGCTGTCCGAACTGTAACACAGCGCGAACGTATTGTGGGCGAGGAGGGACTCGAACCCTCACGGATTGCTCCACACGGTCCTAAGCCGTGCGCCTGTACCAATTCGGCTACTCGCCCCTAGGAATACCCGCGCGCGATCGCGTTTCCGCTTTAAGCTGGTACTGAAGCTGCGGGTCCATGTTAATTCGACTCGGGAAAGTCGTTTCACCCGATTATTGTACTAAACCTCATAGCGTCTGCCAATTCAGTTTATTAATCGATTTTATTCTAAGGAGAAACAGTCTCGCCGCCTTCGCCACCCATCGGAGCGCTTTCTCCACGCGATTGCAGGATACGATTCTTTTGCAGTGACCTCTCAAGCTTCTCGACATATTTTTCCAATTCGACGCGGTAGCGGGTGCGTTCCTCATTCAACGAGGCGAGTAATAGGAAAATGATTGCCACGGCTGCGACAAAGACCTGCAGCGCCATCAATCCGGCGCGTACATCTTCTTGCGCGAACGTTCCGGAACCGGAAACAGTGGCCCAGATAGCAATGAATGACGTGAGGAATACCGCGAGCGACTTGCCACGCGGCCCGAATCGCAGGCTCGCCCACATGAGAGGGAAGAGCACCGCGTACACTATGGGCACGCCGCCGATTATCGAATACGGACTCCAGAACACAAATAGATTGACGCCTATGATGGCGCTGAGGAGGAGGACTGTTTCGAGCGCGGATGTTTTACCCTCGGGTTCCGCGCCGCCGAGCGGTCGCCCCCTCAGCCACGTCAGCATAAGCGGCGTAAAGACGAGCGCGCCGAGCATGTCGCCAAACCACCACGTACCCCACGTCGCACCGATGTCGGATGTGATCGTGCGGGACATGGTGAGTGTTATCGTGCCGACGGTGGCGCTCACGAGCGGGGCGACAAAG
>CAZHOB010000014.1:0-21434 GCA_964534465.1 uncultured Candidatus Saccharibacteria bacterium | reverse complement strand
GCGAAGCCTCCCACGGCATAGAAACTAAGCCCTATACGCGCAGTAACGAGGTAGGTTACGAAAAGTATTGCCGCAGCGAAGGTGCGTTTTCGCAGGAAAAAAGGCCGCGAAACCTCGGACGAGGGAACTTTGACAGTTATTGCCGGCAAAGGCATAAAAAAATACAAAACGTCCGCGCGGGAGCGGACACCGCGGCACCTTACAATAGGTTATTTACCTATGCAAGTGCGTGCCGTTTCGTCTTCATCTTGGCTTCATGAGCAAAAAAACGGCCCCGAACCGAAGTTCGGGGCCTCAAATTCATCGTGACGCGCAGAATTTTTCAACCGCTTTTGTCATGGCCGCGCTTATCTTCCCGCGGCGCTCGGTGGAATTGAGCGACAATTCTTCATCGCGGTTGATGATGGGGCCGGCTTCGAAAAGCACGGCGGGCATACGAGTCTTCATCAGCACCACGAGGTGGTCGTATCGGTAGACGCCGGCCTCGGCATCCAAAAGCTCGTGCCGATACGCACCCATGAACTCTTTTGCATAGTGCGGCGTGTACTTCAAGCCGCGTGCTTTGAGTTCGATGCCCAGCATGTGACCGAACGCGAGGCTTCCTCTGTGATCGCCGTTATCCTCCGAGACGAAGATGGAATGGCCCTTGAAGCGATCGCTGAAGCCGAGATGCTTGCCGTTGTATTCCCATCGCTCCAAAAAGTTGTCCGGCACCGAGTCGTGATGGATGGAGATAAAAAGGTCGGCGGGCACATTATTGGCATACTCGGCGCGCTTGTAGAGTCCGACCGGCGGGCCGCTCTGCGTGATGAAGAGTTCGGTTTTCGAGAAGCCCGCTTTCTGGAGCTCCTGCACGATCTCTTTCGCCAGACGCATGTTGAATTCGTATTCATTCACGCCGCGCGCGCTCAGAGCGCCGGGCGCATTTTCACTGTGACCGACATCCACTACGACGCGAAAATTGGCTTTGTCGCACACATGTGCCTCCGTTGTCGCCTCGGCAAGGGGAAGCATCGCCAAGAGCGCGAGAATGCGAAGAGTCGTATACACGGTTCTCTCCCGTTGAGGTCCTACTGTCCTTTGCGCATGATATCATTTGGTGAATGCAAAGACTCTCTCTCGTCGCCGTGCTCGGCGTCATGGTAGTGCCGTATGCCGCCAGCGCTGCCACGCTCCTCGATACGCTCCAGCTCATCAGCGTGATGCTCAATTCCTCGGTCGGGCTTTTCGTCACGCTCGCCATCGTCGTTTTCTTTTGGGGCCTCATCAAATACCTCTCCAGCGTGGGCGAGCAAAAGACCAACGGCCTCAAGATAATGTACTCGGGCGTCATGGTTATCTTCGTGATGGTATCCATCTGGGGGCTTGTGCGCCTTTTGCAGAACACATTTAAAGTTACCGACAACGAGCCGGTGGTACCCAAAGGCATCAAGGTGGATTTGGGGCATAGTACGTACTATTAAGGGGTGCGTGAACAGTTTGAGACTTGCCATTTCTGTGTAAAATGGCGTATATCCGCCCTTAGCTCAGTTGGTAGAGCAGCTCGCTCTTAACGAGACGGTCGAAGGTTCGACTCCTTCAGGGCGGACAAACGATTTTTGACCATGTAGCTTTTTTAGTGGTGCTACAATGGAGACCATTAGAAGAGTAGTCATTTTTTATATGAGGAAATTAGCAATAGTAATTTCGATAGCTGCATTCGCGTTGCCCGTCATTTCGATGGCACAGACATCTGGCCAGGGTCCTACGCAGGCAGCGGCGACCAAGGCTGCGGTGCAAGCCAAGCTCGCGACCATAGTGCAAAAGCTGCAGGCGCTCTCGCAAAAAATTACGCAGCTAGGGAATGAAAGCGCGGACACGCAGGAGCAAGCAGAAGCTCCGCTAGAGAACGCGATCAGTTCGATACAAAGCAGCGTTACGCAGGTCGCTTCCGCCATACATAAGAGCGAGAATGGCGAGGAAGTAGATGCCAACGACCTCCCGAGTGATTCGGATGATCCGAATATCCACGGCGTGGATGAAGCGCTTGCCGAGCTCGAACGTCTAGCCGCAGGCAACAACGTGGGCGCGGGCGTACAAAACGCCATTGATCGCCATATGTGTATCAGCTTCTCACGCACGCTCTCTCCAGGCTCTAGCGGCGACGACGTATCGTCATTGCAAACGTGGCTCGCATCGCGCCCGTCCATTTATCCGGAAGGCCTTGTTACCGGCAATTTCGGTCCGCTTACGCAAAAGGCCGTGCAGCGTTTCCAAGGAGAGAATGGTATCGAACAAACCGGCAACGTCGGTCCGAAAACGAATCAGGCAATGCATGACACATCATGCAGCGGAATGGCGACTTCGACGCCGCCTGTCTCAACTGGTGGAGGAGGAGGTTCGGGCACGAGCACCACTAGTCACGCGCCGATCACGCGACAGGTCACTATCGCCAACATGGCATTTGCACCGGTCAGTGTCTCGATAAAAGTGGGCGACACGGTCAAGTGGACGAATCAGGATGCCACGCCGCACACAGTGAGCGCAGACGACAATTCCTTCGGTAGCAATTCTATCGCACAAGGCGGCACGTTTTCCCACACATTCACCGCCGCCGGCACTGTCCACTACCATTGCTCATTCCATCCCACGATGACCGCGACAGTCGTTGTGTCGCAGTAAGCCAAAGTCGGCTCCGAAAAATCCTAGAGGTGTCACCTCTAGGATTTTTCATTAGAGGGAGGAGTTGCGAGGAGTGGGGTCCTGTAATTGGAATGTGGTGCCCACAAGAACGTAGCTCTTACCATTTGGGATACTGCTCCATGAGACGCTGTCGCTGAGAGCGCCGGCATTGTTGTAGAGCATCACGGAGCTGCTGCTGTGCGCGAAAGTGTACGAGGAGGGCCACGTGATATCCGCCGATACGGAGCCAGTGTACTGTGCGCCAGCCAATAAGAAGTGCTTACCAGCAAGAATTTGTTTTCCGGCGAATCGCGATGATGCCACGAGTGTGGAGACGCTGCCTGCGGAATTTTTCATCTTTAAGCTCCAGCTGGTGAGGTCTGCACCCTCCGCGTTGGGGTTGAAGAGCTCCACGTACTCATTGCCGCCGCTCCCCGCCATGACAGCGGTGATGAGTAGGTGCGGCGGCGCCTTTGGCGCCGCCGCATTCTTCGCCGTAGGCGTCGTTTCTGACTTCGCAGGAAGCGGGGGAGTTACATTACCCACCGTGATGTCGGCCGATATGGCAGCCAACATGGCGGGGCCGATGCCTTTTACTTTGGTGATGTCATCTATTTTATAAAAAAGACCGTGCGCTCCTCGGTAGCTCACGATAGCCGCCGCTTTCGATGCGCCAATGCCTTTCAGTGTTTGAAGCGCCTGCTCATCGGCAGTGTTGATGTTGACCTTTCCCGCCGGCACGGCCACTGCAGCCGAAGCAGTATGGCTGCGCGAACTTGTGCTCGTGGCATGAGCAGCTGCATGCTCTTGTGTTGAAGAAGTCGGAGCAAGGAATTGGCTCGCAGTGACGACACCGACGACAAGTGCGCACACGATAGCCCCCGGTATCAATTTTTTGAAGTTAAATTCAGTCATGCCTCGATAATTTCGAATTCCGCGGCCTCCTTCGATATCGGCGGCGCAGAACCGTCTTGTTTCACGATTTTTTCCTCCGGCCTTTGTCTGCTGTAGTACCAATACATAACCCCGATAAGTACCGTATAGTACAGCGCAATGCCTGTAAACCCAAGGTTGGGATTGAAAAGCACTGCGAATTTTGCGCCGAGGTCCACCACGTCAGTGACGTAGACCATCAAGGCGTTGGCCACAAATCCGACCCCCAGCGCGAGCGGATCGATGAAAGCAGAGGCGGCGAGTAGCGATCCAATAATAAGAATGTACGGCAGTATCCAAACTATGAGCAAGCTGGAGAGGAAAGAGACGAGTGAAAAAGTATGGAATTGCATGATGATGACCGGTGCCGTCGCTGTTTGCGCCGAGAGCGTGATGAGGAACGACTCTTTCCAGTCCAAAAAACCTTTATCATCGCCAAAGTGCAGCACGCTGCGTACGACAGGCATAAAGTAGATGATCGCCATGACCGCGAGAAAGGAGAGCTGGAATCCCACATCAAAAAGCAGCGTGCGCGGATCGAGCAGAGTGAGCACAAGAGCGATGAATGCCAAAGCGTTGTGCGGCTCATAGACGCGCGCGGTTTGCCCCGCAAGCCGCGCGATAAAAGCCATGAGCGCTGCACGTATGCCGGAGACGGTGAATCCCGTGAGCGCAATAAAGAGCGCCGCAAATATGAATGTGGCTGCGAAGGCATATCGACGCGGGAGAAGATATCCGAAAAAAGCAAAAACGATCGCAAGCATGATGAGCATGTGCAGTCCGTCTATGGCGGTGATGAAGCGCAGTCCGCTCAAATCAAGCTTGTTGGCGAATTGCCGCGAAAAGCCGCTGTTGTCGCCGAAAATAATGCCAAAAAGGAGCACTGAATTTTCGTGCGGCAGGAAATTGTCGTAACCGCTGCGGACAAACTCTTTGACCGAAGGAAAGAGCGAGCGATCGGCGGCGACCTTCGGGGTATTGGTATCGACGGGATGCCACTCCTGATATTGAGCAAAATAAAATCCGCCGGCGACTACGAGCATTGCGGCGAGCGATGCGATGCGCATGTCGATATCGCTCGCATAGAGCGCACTCCACACGATGGCAGCAGGTATCAACGAATAAAGTAAAGATAGACCGAGACTTGCGTAGGCAACGCCGGAGAGGAAGGCGAGCGTGCACAGGAAAAATACTTCGTGCTTTCTCATACTAGTTGGACCAACTCTTATACTTGGCTTTGATGCGGGAGATATCCGAGGGGGCAATATTTTTGTAGATAGAGAGCCAGTCGTGTGCTATTGCTGATTGTGCCGCGCGCAGATCGGCCTGCCCGCTGCACACCTGCTCCTGCAGGAACACCTCCACGACGTCTTTTTCACGGAAACCGGGAGGCGGGTCTTTAGCTTCCGGATACAAATTCGCGATGTCGTTGCTGCCGCCGATAGCGAGCGGGATAATATGATCCACTTCGTACGAGCCGTGCGGCTGGGGGAAGGAAATGTTGTACTCGGCAAACACCTGCCGATGAATTTTGTCCGATACGCTGCGTACCGTTTTTGAATAACCTTTGACGCAGACGATATCTGGCGTCGCGTCCGGAAATACGGCGCCGGGACTACACTTGGGGTCTTGAAGCGCGCCGCGCACTTCACAATTCTCCGTCTTTGTCCTCGTGTCCAAAGTCGTGGTCGCCGAGCTGGAGAGGACGGCCGCGAGCGCCGATTCGCGAACGAGCTGCGCTTGGTGTTTCGGGATCTCGAGGAACGATGCGACAAGCAGAAAAAGAACGAGGAAGAACGCCGAAAAATGGTGCGGCGAGCGCATGGTCCGCACAGTATATGCGCACTCTATTTGTGCGCAAAGCGCGAGGGCATATAATGCGCGAGGACAACGGAGAATTCACATGTATGTACGAATTGAAGAGCGTGTCTCTGTCGACAGCGGCACGTGTCCTGACGACAGCGATCAACTCACCTATGCGCTCTTGCGGTTGTGCCATGCTTCCGGCAACGCGAAGCTGCTTACCGCGGAAGTTTCCGATCTCTGCGAGAAATATTGGAGATACAAAACAGGATTCGTGAAGTCGCTGCATTTTCAGTACATCAGCGACGTCCGCGGAGCCCTTGCCAACAGCGCTTCGGAGCTTGAGCGACGGCTCGGCAGCAAAGAACCCACACACGTCGCCATGTGCGACGCCGTGCTGAAATACTGCAGTCAGCGTTTTTATGAAAAGATCGCCGTGCCGTACCTTGAATACAAGTGTCGGAAGAACGGCGACGTGTTCCCGCAATAGTCAAAGAGTCCTTGCCGCTGCAGGGACTCTTTTTGCATGTGTTGATAAGTGGATAGCAAAGGCCCGATTGTGCTGCAGAATTGCAGTGGGTACGAGTTCTTTGAAACTCGAGTCAACTTAGAGGAGACGGCGATGAAACCTCGCAAGACCAAGCGCCAACTCCTTATCGAGGAGCGCGCCAAGGCCCTCATGGGCGATCATATCCCGGAAGACTTGCACGATTATCGCGTCGATCGCCACCAATTCATCATCTATGTCGGTGGCGACACTCGCGCACCCTCGAGCGAAGTAGGCGTTGATCCCGGCGTCGAGCACAATATGGCTGATCGCTTCAAGATCAACATGAACCTGCTCTCCGGTATCGACAAAGATCGGCCCATTTTGATCGAACTTGCAAGCGTCGGTGGCGAGGAGGACGAAGGAATGGAAATGTTCGATGCCATTCTGAATTGTCCCAATCCAACGACGGTCCTCGCGACGAGAACCGCATCTTCGATGGCTTCGATCATTCCGCTTCCGGCGGATCGCTTAGTGCTAAATCCTTCCGCGAAGTACATGTTCCACATGGGCTCGATCGCCTTCAGTGGCACGCCGCAGGAGGCACGCACATGGCTCAAACAGAACGAAGAGTTCCAAGAGCGCATGATGCGTCTCTACGTGGCGAGATTGAGATCGCGCGGCGCGTATAGCGACTTGCCGGAGAGATCCATTCGCAAGATGCTCGATGACCGCATAAAGAACGAGATGGATGTGTATCTATCCGCCCATGAAGCGCAGCGCGCGGGTTTTGTCGACGATGTCTTTGACGGCAACTTCAACACGCTCCGCGCGACCAAGAAAAATCTCGAGCGGCGTCGTTCGGTCCTTTCGGTACTCCGTCGGCCCGTGAAAGTCGAGATCAAGGTGTCATAGGGGAAGTCATACTTCCCCTCCTTTTGAAGCCCGCGACTCGCAAGTCGAGTCGTGAGCTTCTTGGGAGCAGTCCCAATGTCCTTTGAAATGAGAGGGAAATGCCATGTCGGAGAAGACCCAAAAGGTCTGTTTTCTGTGTCCGGAGTCAGTCACTGATTCCGCGACTGTCGATCTTGCTCTGGCAGAATACGAAGGGTGGTCCGTCTGCAATCCGCTGAGTATAAAAGACCCAAAGGAGCGCACGGCCGCGCTCGTCTCATGTGATCGATGCGTGTTCGTCACCTTTCCCCGCGAGCATGAAGCTCCTGGGGTACCTATAGAGAAAAACCGGCCGCGGGTATCGCACGATATTTCGCAGCTTGTGCAGCATTTCATCAAGGCAAGGTCCGCGAAGCGCGTTTTTTGGGTTACGCCCGATCATCTCGGCCAGCGAAAAATGCGTTCCCGTTTTCTCACATGGCGCGGTTTTATCCGGCTCAATGCCGTGCAAACCGCTGCGTTGGTACAGGCGTACAAAAAAGAGGAATAGGGAGGGAGACATGTCCAAGCAGATCAAGCCGCTGGATGTGCCGTTCGAGTACCAGAAGCGGCCGCACTGGTGCGGTCCCACAGCGCTCATGCTCGTGGCGCGCTTTCACGGCGTCGAGATCGCCGCCGGCATATTCGCGTCGCATTGCAGCACACGAAAGACCGGCACTGATTGCGACCTCATGTCCAACGGAAGCCGCATCGCAGGACTCCATGCCTTCGAGACGTTCCACGGAACGCCCGAACAGGTGAGGGAATTCTTCAACGCCGGTTTCCCCGTGATCATATATGCCTACGACGAACGCTGGCCGGATAAAGGCCATGGCGAATTCGATAAGTGCCACTATCTTATCGTCACTGCCGTCGGCGAAGATCATTGGGTCATGCACGATACGGATCCTCCCGAAGAACGCGGGGGTCCGCATCAGATCTCGCCTCTCGATGAAGTGCTTCGCGTTTGGTCTTCGGATACCGAAGATCCAGAGGAAGGCGGCGGCCCGCGATGGATGCTGGTCGTTGCGCCGCACAAAGTGGACAAACGCTTTGAAGCGCCCTTTCGCGGAAAGCGAACACGCAAAAGCAAAAAGAACTAAAAAGAGCCCCTCGCGCGACGCGCTCGGGGCTCTTGTCTTTTATCTCACGCACGAATACTCCGTCCCCCAAACAGAAGGGCACTTCGGCGGCTCTTCCGGTTTGTAGTTGCCACCATTTGTGGCCAAACACGAATAAAATGTCAGTCCGCAATGAGGCTCTTTGTTATAAAAATCCCACGCGAGCGCCACGCCAAAAAACATATAGAGGCACAAAAAAAGCGCGAGTATCGCTCCTGCTATGGATAAGCCGAAATGGAGATTCATGCCAAAAGTATAACAGCTGTGCCGGCGCTGGTTGACATTATGTCTGAAAAAAGTATAAATAGCGCGGCCAATGGAGGAACAAAGACATGGCAAAAATGCTCGGAGTAACCGATGAGTTCGACTTTGGTTTCTACGATCCCGCGACCGGAAAGGACTGCGTGACCGAGAAGGTCGTCGACGTAACGGAGGACGCCCCGAACGGGAGCGAGACCAACAGGTTCCTTTTCCTCTATTCAAGGGATTCGTCGCGTCGTCTCGTCAAAATGGTGAACCCCTACGAGGGCAGGACGGTCATGGGGTCGTGCATTCTTTTTGGTCTCGACGTCCTCCATCGCGAACTGGACGTAGCGCCGAGGAACGACACATTCGGCACTTGGGCGAGGCGCATGGGTGTAACGAAGGTGAAGCTCATTGGGCTGATCGAACGTCACGCGCTTTAGCTGCACAGCAGCACCGGCTCCGGGAGATTCTCGGAGCCTTTTTTCTTGTGCCGGGGGAGGGAATCGAACCCTCACTCCTTTTGGGAACACGATTTTAAGTCGTGCGCGTATAACCATTTCCGCCACCCCGGCCTCGGCCTCCCGACGCTGTATGCGACGGAGGGCAACGAAATCATCGTATCACTTTGTAGTGCAGTTGTAATTCGTTTTGTGATAACTGTTTGGTGCCAAGCAGTTCAAGATTTCCTTTAACGATGGCATCGTTGAAAAGGCCCATGCCGGTGCCCATTACTACCGGCTCAACGTCCAATATCAGCTCATCTACAAGACCTTTTTGCATGAATGATCCATTGACGGTGCCGCCTCCCGATACCAAGATTTCCGTATACCCTTTGGATTCAGCCACACGGACTGCTTCCTCGGGTGAGGCCACAAAAAGTACTTCACGGTGTTCATCTCCGGCTGCGTGAGAAAGTACGATAGTAGTCACGTTTTGCATAGGATAAAGGATGTCTTTATATTGTTCAAATGTTTTTCTTCCGATGACAATGCACCCGATTTCCCCCGCTCTTTTCTGGAACACGGTCGACTCCATCTCAGAGACCCACTCGGAATTACCATCGAGAGTTGCAATGTAACCATCGGCCGATATGGCAGCATAAAGAATGACTTTCATGGAGGCCACGGCGGGACTCGAACCCGCGCATAAGAGTTTTGCAGACTCCCGTGTTACCCCTTCACCACGTGGCCGACCAACATTGGAAAATATACCACTATTTATTACCTCGCGTGAGCTCGTCGATACGCTGGCGGTTCTTTTCGCCGTAGTCGATCTCGAAATCAATGATGGGACGCACGCCGATGCGGCTACGCTCGTGCAGGAAGCTACGGAATTCGCTGCGTTGGCGTTTGGCAAATGCGAGCGCTGCTTCTTGCTCCGATTCGGGCAGCACCGAGAAGAATATGAGGGCGCGCTTCATGTCGGGAGATAATTCCGCCCGCGTGACCGTGATAAGCGAATTACGGTTGCTCTCGCGCGCGAAAAATTCCGCTGCGGCGTGCGCTATTGTTTCCGCCACCTGCGTCTCGCGCTTGCTCATACGATACTTTTTACCACATACTCGAGCACATCGCCTTCGGCCACTTCAAAATCGGCGATCACCTGTGCGCCAAATTCGCTGCCTTCCTCCACACGATCCACATTTTGTTTACTCGCCTGAATATTGCGAATTTTTCCCATCCCGACGACAACGAGTCGGCGGCTGACACGCACGTGGCCGCCTTTGGAAAGATAGCCGTCGAGCACTTTGCCGCCGACCACATGTTCGTCTTTGCGGCTCGAGAATTGTTTCAATATCTTTGCGCGACCCATCACTTCTTCCACCGTACGCTTGGGCGCCGTTTCTTTCAGGAGTTCCTGCAGTCGCTCGGTCAATTTATAGATGATGTCGAAGAGCTCTATTTTGATGCCGTGCTGGCGCGCGGTGTCTTCCGCGACTGAGTCGATCCCCACACTGAACCCGATGATGGCTGCCGGTACAGGTGATGCGATGGCGGTCTTTACGTCGCCTTCCGATACATTACCTATGCCGGATTGTATGAGCTCCACTTTGGCATGTTCATCACCGAGTTTGGATGCCTCGAGTATGATGGCTTCGAGAGAGCCGCTTGTGTCGGCCCGTACTATTACCGGCACCATAAATGGTCCGGTCGGCAGACCGCGGTCCTCGCGCTCTTTGGAGCTCATGACTTTGACCGACGGCGGGAGCGGCGCGGGACGCGCGGCTTCAGCCTCGCCTTTCTTTTTGAATGTCTGAAATTCTTCGCCAGCATCGGGCATCGCATCAAATCCGATGAGCAAGACCGGTGAAGAAAATGTGGCTTCTTTTATTGCCTTACCTGCGTGATTTTCCATAATGCGAACGGGGGAAATGGCGCGGCCGGCGAGGATGGCTTGTCCGCTCTGTAGCGTGCCATTCTTGATGATGAGCGTGGCCGCGATGCCGCGCTTCTGGTCGCGGTGCGCTTCTATGACGTAGCCGGAACCAGGTGCAGAAAGGTCGGCTTTGAGATCCTGCAATTCGGCAACGATGAGAATGAGGTCGAGTAATTCATCGACGCCCGTGCCGACTTTGGCAGATATCGCGGCCCACGGCACATCACCACCCAATTTTTCCAGAAACACTTCTTTTTCCATGAGCGATGCTTGCGTGCGCTCGATGCTCGCATTCGGTTTGTCTATTTTATTGATAGCGACGATGAAAGGAATGCCGGCTTCGCGGATGCTCGCGAGCGCTTCGAGCGTTTGTGCCTTTACGCCGTCATCCGCTGCGACGACGAGTATCGCGATATCCGCGACATTTGCGCCACGCGCTCGTATCGCTTTAAAGGCTGCGTGGCCGGGCGTGTCGATGAAGGTGATTTTCTTCGTCTTGCCGTCTTTGACCTTTTCTACCTCGTACGCCGCGACGTGCTGCGTGATGCCGCCAGCCTCTTTGGCGACAACATTCGTCTTGCGGATGAAATCGAGGAGGGTGGATTTACCGTGGTCGACATGACCCATGACTACGACAATAGGCGGCCGCTCTACTAGCTGTGTTGCTTCTTTTTTCATAGGTGGTGAAGTGGACGCCCATATGGGATTTCCCGCACTATACAACAAAAAATGGCTAAAAACAAAGCGGCTCCGAAGAGCCGCTGATACTTACTGTGCAATGCATGTGGGTTTGCCGCGCACATCTTCGACCGCAAGTTTTTCGGTCTTGATGCCCGCAGAATAGTAGTAGGGAACTTTTCCCACGATTTTATCGTACAGATGGGCTGGAATGCCGGAAGGCACCGGAACCTTTACTCGTGCCACGTGCCCAACTTGCCTCCTGGGTTGTCTCGTGAACTGCTCCACGTCGACAACGTCAAGCATTGGTTCCCACGGACTGATGAACTCAAGCGTTGTCGTGGAACAGGCATCGACAAAAGTCGAAAAGCCGTCGCCGAGACTCATATATGGCGAATGCACATACCACGAGCCATGCAACAGAAGTTCGATCCGCTCATTCGACACGTTCGCGAGCGACAGCCGATACGTGTACAGCCGCACGTTATCAATATTCATGAGCCAGTCCGTAAGTGTTTTCGAAAGAGCAGCGTCTGCCCGTTTCGCGACCTCTACGACGGATTCCTTGTTGCAATGAGTTTTGATCAATCGCAGACCCTCACTATGAGCGACAATGTTCGTATTTTGAACACACGAGTCAGCCTCTTCAAAAGCAAGCGCGCTGTAGATCATGCCGAGCAGCAGGGCTGCGGCAATTCCAAGGGTACGCATTCCGTTCCTCTCGACAGGTTGATGGACTGTCGCCACAGTACCATTTTTCTTTCAAAAACAAAGCGTCCCACCATAATTTTTTTAAAATTATGGTGGGACGCAGGAAAGATCATTCGCAAGGAATTGCCACGGTACGCGGCTTGTCTTTAATCTCGAAAAAGTCGGAGGTCAGAGGGTTACTGTACTTTAGAACATTCATGGCTTGGAGAGTTCGCTTCCGTGAGCACTTCGCGCTTCACCGGCTCGGGATAATACCATGTCCACTTTGAGATCGGGACAATCGCACCCATCACACTCCCTTGCGTCCATCGATTTTTCAAGTGGGAGTGCTTGTGTCCCTCGATCACATCCACATCTGACAATAGGAGTGTCGGTCCGGGTGCCCAGAATGAAACAATTATTTTCTGGCACGCAGGAATATGTAGACTGAACGAGCCCGCGGCGCTGACGTAGCGAGAATACAAGTAGTCCTGTCGATAGTCGCGGGACAAAAGCATGATCTCCATATCGCGACTCGAGTCGTTCACAACCTCAAGCTGGTAGTGATTAACTCTTGTAAGAATGTGGGCGCCTTCATTCCAAAGGGCATTGCGCCACTCATCAAAAGCGGCGGCGAGTTCAGGACTGACCATATGGCGCTCGAGGTCGACATTGTGCTCCGTGCAACCAGTGATTATCACCACTGTGCCACCGTCAATGCTAGCGTTATCCATCGCGAGCGGCTCTCTCTTGCACCACGAGGCAGCCATCTCTTCTTCCGTTTGTGCACTGGAAGGTTCCGCGAACAGAAGCCCTAAGAGCCCAAGGCCGTATATCAAAGCGCGCATGATCGTTCCTTCAATATCTGATTGCCTTCCGACACGCTATCACTTTTGTTACAAAAACAAAGCGGCCGCGAGAAGCGCGGCCGCTGAAGTTCATCGGCTTGATGAGATCAAGTAAACAATATGACGCGGTCGTCCCTCGGCTTTTGTTGGTCTTTCACGAGCCATACGTTCAATGCGCCGCCAATGACGGCCAGACCCATGCCGCTAAGGCCGACAATGAGGCCGAATGGACTGTTGGACGACACTGCGATCACCAGAAACAAACCGAACACGACCATGGAAGAGGTAATGGTGAGTACCGCTGCGAGCATGATAGTTCTCCTGTTGCAAAGCTGTCGCCAGCATAGCTGCTTATCAGATGAAGTCAATTCGACTAGAATGGTTTTATGTTCGGGATTTTTGCAAAAAAGCGAGTGTACCTCGACCATGCGAGCGCGACTCCGGTACTACCGGAGGCCGTGGAAGTGGCACAGGGGGTGAGTGAGCTCTACGGCAATCCGGGTGGCGTGCATCAAGAGGCGGTCGCGGCTAAAGCGGCGCTCGAAGATGCGCGCGCAAAGATCGCGCACGAACTCGGCTGCAAATCGCGGGAAATAATTTTTACGTCGGGGCTGACCGAGACTAACAATTTGGCGATATTAGGCCACGCTCGTAACCTAGAGGCGTCGCCTCTAGGATTTGAAAAAAAACATTGGATAGTGAGCTCAATAGAGCACGCGTCGGTGCTTGAATGCTTTGCGGAAGTCGAGCGGCTCGGTGGGAAAGTGACTTTCATTGAACCGGACGAGAAGGGAATAATTAAGCCCGAAGTTGTGTCGCGAGCTCTGCGACCCGAGACAGTTTTTGTATCCGTAGGCTGGGGCAACAACGAGATCGGCACGGTGCAACCACTCTCTGCGATAGCTGACGTTATTCATGCACATGAGAAACAGCACGGAACAGTCGTCATGTTGCACAGTGATGCGGGCCAAGCGCCGCTATATCGCTCGCCTCAGGTGCATACGCTCGGCGTCGACCTTTTCTCGCTTGGCTCCGGCAAACTCTACGGGCCGCGTGGAGTTGGCGCACTCTATCTATCTAATAGAGCGCAGCTCGAGCCTGTTCTCCTTGGCGGAGGACAAGAGCGCGGTTTGCGCTCGGGCACGGAAGAGCCGGCGCTCGCGGCGGGATTCGCCGAAGCGTTTTCAATAGTTTCAATAGAGCGCGACGAAGAGGCGAGTCGTTTGCGAAAAATGCGCGACGATTTGGCTCGCCAAATCGTCGCGCAGATCGAAGGTGTCGTCATCAACGGCGACTTAAAACATTCTCTCCCGCACATGCTCAACATTTCCATTCCCAACATCAATTCCGAATATCTCGTTCTCTCACTCGATCGTGCCGGCTTCGCGCTCTCGACCAAGAGCGCGTGCAATGAGGGCGACGCATCTTCGCACGTAGTCGCTGAGCTCGGCGGGGAAGAGTGGCGGGCGAAAAATACGCTTCGTATTTCGCTCGGAAGGGGAACGAAAGAATCGGAACTGAACGCGTTTATAGCGCGACTGAAGAAATTGACAGAAGCGGATAATGTGAGATAATCACTGCAGGACAAGGAGGACAACACATGTCCAATGCATGGAACAACAGGAATAGTTCCTGGAACGACTGGAATGGTCCGATGGGCGTTGTCGCCGTTGTGATGATGGTCATAGCGGGTTCGTACGTGGGCTACGCCGTCGGACTCGCGCTCGTCGTCTTCAAAGTGTTCTGAACCAATCTGCGGCCGTCTAATGGATTAATGGACGGCCGCTTGCTTTTAACTACTGCGAGGGATAGTGTCACTGCAGGCATCAATAGAGAGGAGCACGAAATGAATGAAGGGCAGAAGATCGGAATGGTTGCGATAATCGTCTGCGCAGCATTTGCCATGTGTACAGGACTATATGATAAGTCGTTTTTCGGATTTTTATTCGGAGGACTTATCGTTCTTTTTGGTTCACTTGTTCTCGCAGCAGATGGGGCGGATGAAGCGGGATCAGCCGTAGAAGATGCCCAAGAGCTTCCAAGGAGTGATTGAGTGACGGACCGGTTTTCCCACAAGAAGGAGTGACAAGAATGTTCCAGGATTGGGTTTGGTTGTGCCCACGATGCGGCTCTCGCATTAAGGAATACGAGGACCACGACATGAGCACATGTCCCCCAACACAGGAATATCTTCAACATTGCGCCCGGAGAGCCGAAGGTGAGCGACAGAAGCAAGAGCGCCGACTCAGGCGGCGAGAGTGGTTCTTGCGCTTGCTCGGATCCAAGGTTTCAAACAAAAATTGATGTGATGTTGCGGCCGGTTTCCCTCGGGAAACCGGCCGCCTTGCTTTTTATGAGCAATGTTTTCTATTGCTTACAGTAAAATTGGTGCTATATTCCAGATATGGAAATAGAGCATCTCTCCAAGTCCCAGATCATCCTCCTGACACTGCTCATCTCCTTCGTTACGTCGGTCGCCACAGGCATCGTTACCGTCTCGCTCATGGACCAGGCGCCGCCGGCCATCGCACAGACGGTCAATCGCGTGGTGGAGCGCACTGTGGAAAAAGTCGTGCAATCCGCTCAGACAGCCGCAGCATCTCCCGTACAGACGCAGACGGTCGTCGTCAAAGAATCCGATCTTATCGCGCAATCGTTGCAGGCGGTCTCCCCCTCGCTCGTCAAACTTTACTCGAGTGATTCGGAAAATCCGGTATTCTTGGGGTTCGGTCTCGTCATTGATAAATCGGGCACTGTCATCAGCGACACCGCCGCGCTCGGCGAATCATCCGATGCTGTCCTCATGCTCGCGAGCGGCGCAAAAGTGCGCTCATTTGTTTCTGCACGCGACAACGACGCAGGGGTCGCATTCATGAGATCAGCGACGAGTACTGTTGATGGCAAGCCCGTCACATGGTCGCCCGCCACGCTCGGGAAAGACAAGCCGACACTCGGAGAGACCGGCGTCATGATCTCCGGCAAGTCCGTTCAGCGCATCGCAAGCGGCATCGTCACGGCCCTTCTCCCACTCGACAAGGCGGGAACGAGCGTAATAATTGATACGAGCATCCCCTCGGATCCGATCATGTTTGGCTCCCCACTCATTGATACCAACGGTGCCGTACTAGGCGTAAGCACCGGCGTGGCCCGCGCAGCCTCAGCTTCGGGCTTTATGCCCGTCCCGAGTGCCCCGAAGCCTCCGGCTACTACCGCAAAATAGCGTGAAGATTGGCCAGTTTTCCTCACATTGACGTAGTAGATTTTTGGATTTGGATACGATATACTGATTTTGGCAGTCAACTAATTTTATATATGGCAACACCATTCAACAATTACACGACAAAGGCCAAAGAGGCTATCCACAGGGCTCACCAGCTCGCTGTGGAGCGTGGCCACAATCAGGTTTCCACGCTGCATCTCCTCGCGGCGCTTCTCACACAAGAAGAGTCGATGGTCCTCCCGATGCTCGAACAAGTCGAGATCGATGTTACTCATCTCACGGATTCGGTATTGGAATTGATCGAAGGCGGCAGCAGCAATACTGCCGTGTCTCCGTCGTTCCAGCTCTATCTCACACCCGAGCTCGTGCGGGTGTTTGAAGCTGCGCCGCGTATCGCCGCATCCTTCAACGACCAGTTCGTTTCGCCCGAGCATCTTTTGCTCGGTATCGCAGAACATCCCGGCCCCGCTTCCGATCTGCTCGCGCGATTCCGTATCGATCGCACAGCGCTCGCCCGCGTGCTCACTGATATCAAAGAGGGCAAGATCCGCGACGCCGACGAGCCGAAGAAGCCGCGCGCGCTTTCGCGCTTCGCGCGCTCGCTCACCGACCGCGCACGTGAGAACAAGCTCGACCCTGTCATTGGTCGCGACACCGAGATAATCCGCGTCATTCAGATCCTTTCACGTCGCACCAAGAACAATCCGATACTGATAGGTGAGGCGGGCGTCGGCAAGACGGCCGTGGCTGAAGGATTGGCGCAGCGCATCGCCTCGGGCGACGTGCCCGAGTCGCTTCGCGGCAAAGAGCTTATCCAGCTTGACCTCGGTCTTCTCATCGCGGGCACCAAGTACCGCGGTGAATTCGAAGAGCGCCTCAAGGCCGTGATGAAAGAAGTCGAAAAATCCGAAGGCAAGATAATTCTCTTTATCGACGAAATGCACACGCTCGTGGGTGCAGGAGCCGCCGAAGGCTCCATGGACGCGAGCAACATGCTGAAGCCGGCGCTCGCGCGCGGCGAAATGCGCGTCATCGGTGCGACCACGCTCAAAGAATACCAGAAGCACATCGAGCACGACCCCGCGCTCACGCGTCGCTTCCAGCCTGTCTACGTCAACGAACCTTCTGTAGATGATGCGATAGATATTTTGCGCGGACTCAAAGAGCGCTACGAGCTTTACCACGGCGTGCACATCACCGACGACGCCATCGTCGCGGCCGTGCAGCTTTCCACCCGCTACATCACCGAGCGATTTTTGCCGGACAAGGCGATAGACCTCATCGATGAGGCCGCTTCAGCACTTCGCCTCTCACTGGAGAACAAGCCGCCCGCGCTCGAAGAGGCGCACCGCAAGGTTACGCGCCTCGAGATCGAGAAAGAAGCGCTGAAGAAAGAGGCCGAAGCCGAAGAAGGCAAGGCCCGCACGCGCGTGAAGTCCATCGAAAAAGAAATAGCCGACCTGAAAGACTCCACGCGCGAGCTCGAAATGAAATGGAAAAATGAGAAGGACACGCTCACCGAGATCAAGCGCGCCAAGGGCGAGCTTGAGCGCGCGCGCCTCGATGCCGATGCGTCCGAAGCTCAGAGCGATTTCACCAAGACCGCCGAGATACGCTACGGCAAGATCCCGCTTCTCGAAAAAGAGATCGACGTGGCCCAGAAGCGCCTGAAGAAATTGCAGCAGACGCGCCGCGTCTTGCGCGAAGAGATCACCGAGGAGGACATCGCCGGCGTCGTTTCCCGCTGGACAGGCGTGCCGGTCTCCCGAATGCTCGAAGAAGAAGCAGAGAAGCTCTCTCGCATGGAAGACGAGCTCAAAAAGCGCATCGTCGGGCAGAACGAGGCCGTACAAAAAGTGGCTGACGCCATCAAGCGCTCGCGCGCGGGCATTGCCGACCCGAATCGTCCCGTCGGCTCGTTCCTTTTCCTCGGACCTACCGGCGTGGGCAAGACAGAGCTCACTCGCGCGCTCGCAGAATTTCTCTTCAACAGCGAGAAGTCCCTCATCCGCGTGGATATGTCGGAGTACATGGAAAAGCACAGTGTGTCCAAAATGATAGGTTCCCCGCCGGGCTACGTGGGCTACGACGAAGGCGGCGGACTCACCGAGCTCGTGCGCCATCGTCCGTACTCCGTCATTCTCTTCGACGAGATAGAAAAAGCGCATCCCGAAGTATTCAATATATTGCTGCAAGTGCTCGACAACGGCCGCCTCACTGATGCCAAGGGTCGCGTCGTCAACTTCAAGAACACTGTCGTCATCATGACGTCCAACATCGGCGCCGAGCACATCGACAGGATGTCGTCGCTCGGCTTTGGCAGCGGTCTGGCCACCACACAGGATCAGCAATATGAGCAGGTCAAAGAAAAGGTCATGAGTTCGCTCAAAGAATTCTTCCGCCCCGAATTCCTCAATCGTCTCGACGACATCGTGCTCTTCAACATTCTCACGCCGGAGAGCATGTCGAATATAGTGCGCATGCAGATCGATATCGTGGCCGAGCGGCTTAAGGAAAAGCAGATCACGCTGTCGCTCACCGAGACCGCGCTCGATGCGCTCGGCAAAGAAGGCTACAATCCCCAATACGGCGCCCGTCCGCTGAAGCGCTTGATACAGACCAAGATCATGACGCCCATCGCCAATATGATGGTGGCGCGCGGCGTGCTCGAAGGCGGCTCGGTCGCGGTGGATTTCAAAGAAAGCGGGGAGGCCGATAGCAAAGGCCTACCTCTCCCGGGCGAATTCATCTTCGACGTCCGCAAGGGACCCGACCGCCCCCGCGGCGTTCGCGCCCGCGCTGCAGCTCGTGCATAAATAAAAAAGAACCCGCCACAGTGGCGGGTTCTTCATATCAGCAACCGCAATTGGTGCAGCCCACTTCGTCGCGTTGTGGCACCAGATAGCCGCGCTCTTCTAGCGTGGCATAGATAGTGCCGACGAGGCTAAGGCCAAAGGTGCCGGTGTCAACAGCGTGCGCATGCACTTTGAGCGCATCGGCGATCGCATGGTGGATAGGCGTCCAATCAGCAGGGTTTTCCATTGATCCTCTCCGGAGTGTAGTCCTCAAATAGGATATCATAAATAAAATGTGGTATCGTTGCGCGAGAAGACTAGGAGGATATCGTGAAAGTACTCATCGGGCTCGTCGGGCAAAATGGCGCGGGCAAAGGTACGGTCAAGAAAATACTTACGACGAAGCTTGGATCGCTCAGCGGATCAGGGGTCGCCCAAATGAATTCATCCGACCCGCTTTTCGCCACGTTGAAGATATGGGGAATTACTCCATCGCGGGAAAATCTGCAACGGCTTCCCGTAGCCATGACAAAGGCTTACGGCGATGGAGCACTTTCACATGCTATTGATGCGGGAATTAAGGCAAATAGCCATTGCGATTTTGTTATCGTGGATGCGCTGCGATTCTTGAGCGATATACCCATGGTACGGAAGTATCCATGTAGTGTGCTGCTCTATGTCACTGCGCCAATGCAGCTCCGGTACGAGCGGCTCAGGGCTCGCAACGAAAAGCCGGGCGAAAGCACCATGACGTTTGGGCAGTTCTTAGTGCAAGAGGCGGCTCCGACCGAAATTCATATTCCTGAGATCGGCGCAGGTGCCGAAGCCTGCATCCTCAACGACGGCGACATGCTCGATCTATCGTGCGAAGTAGAGCGTTTTATCGTTCATCACATTGCGGCGCATCTCTAGCGCCGCTTTTCTTTGCCATGTTGACAATTGGTCTCTGGGTTGTACTCTGGCCCCAGTAGCAAATGGAGGACATCATGGAACTCGCACTCGGCGTCATCTTGTGGTTGTTTATTGGCGCACTTGGAGGGGCAATCATTGTGAGGCTCTCCAATCTAGACTACCAATTCAGTTGGGATGAGGACGACCTGCTCTTCATAGCCTGCTTCAGCGTCGGTGGCCCGATAATGTTCGGATTAGCGACATTGTTCGCGATCCTGACAGGGTTCGTCAGGCTTTCAAGGCACGCATTCAAGCGATGACAGCTCACAGCCCTCTACGGAGGGCTGTTTTTTTTTGGCTCAAAAACCTGCTGCAGGGCGGGTATTTCTGTCTTGTGGTCAGGCGCTTTCGCCTACTGGCGAAACATCCCTGCCTGCCGGCAGGCAGGGCTCCGGCCCGCACAAAATCACAAAACCTGCCGCAGGGCAGGTTTTGAGTTTTCTATGTGGTCACACATCATTTTCTACTGAAAATGTGCGCGACCCCGCCTCGCAGCCAAGCTGCTCCGGCCCGCACAAAGCAGAAAACCTGCCCCCGGCAGGTATTTCTGTCTTTGTGCGCCGTGTTGGATTCGAACCAACGAAGACCGAAGTCAATTGGTTTACAGCCAATCCCCTTTGACCACTTGGGTAACGACGCGTGTGGATATTATGCACGAACTATAAGATTCGGGCAAAGAAGAAAGCCCGCATTTGCGCGGGCATGAGGGGGTCATAGTTTACTGAACATCAGATAATTACCTTCCTGCGTGATGGTAATCTCGCGATGCGAATTGCTCGACCAGCGAACACGACTCAACTTGATAACACTCACATGCTCCGCAGACATTGCGTAAGCAGCAGCTTTGAGCAACATTTCTTGCTGCCCGGTACCCAGCGCAGCAAAGCGAAGAAGCATCTCCGAGTTTTGGAACACGAGAGGATTGGTTCCTTGCACGATTTGCAGGACACCCGATTCCGTCCGTTTTCTACCGGTGAAGTCAAAATCGCTGAGGCATGGCCGATAGTGGGTCCGTTCGGCATCCGGCAGATACTCAAAGAGGTCTTCAATAGTTCCGTGCAGATACGTCCTTGCTGTCGGCTCGATCGTCTGCATTGCCATGGCACTTCTCTCTTCTCGAGTTGCCGCCCATGGATACCCTGTTTGGGCCATGCTCGAGTGCGTGAGGTATCCACGAGCAAGAATACAGTGAGCATAGGAGGCGTCAAGGGTGTTACAATATTTTTATGTTCCTCTTTGAGAACCGTGCCCTGCATGTATGCACCGTGCTCCTGCTTCTTGTCGCCATTTTTCCGGCAGTCGCCTTCGGCGCGATCATGCCCAAGCAGATCGTTCCGGAGAATTGCTCCGGCCCCAATGCCGCCACCGCATGCGGCGTGTGTGATTTTGCGACGCTTGCGCAGAACATACTGAATACCGCCATCTTCCTTGCCATTTTCCTCTGCGCAGTGCTCTTCGCGTGGGCGGGTTTCAAATATCTGACGGCGGGGGGTGATTCCGGCCAAGCCGGAGCGGCACGCAAGATTTTCCTGCAGGTGGCCGTAGGTCTCATCATTATCCTCGGCGGATGGCTCCTCATCGACACGCTCATGTATACCCTGACCGGCAGCCACCTGTGGAACAAGATCTGCTAGTTGCGGGCGATGAGGGAATAGGCCAAGAGCTCGTTCGTCGCCGTCGCTCCTCACTCCT
>CAZHOB010000013.1:0-31714 GCA_964534465.1 uncultured Candidatus Saccharibacteria bacterium | reverse complement strand
GATCTCAGTCGTTATTTTCGCTCGTCCGGGTGGCAACTCATCGAGTATGGAGAGATCGAGGTCGCCATAGAGGGTGAGCGCCAGTGTGCGCGGAATGGGAGTCGCGGTCATCGAGAGAAAGTGCGGCGTCGGCACCTGCCTGCCGGCAGGCAGGTCGCCCTTGTGGGCGAGCGCGCGCCGCTGCCGCGTACCGAATCGATGCTGCTCATCCACTATCGCGAGTGCGAGGTGTTGGAATTTCACGCTCTTTTGGATGAGCGCATGCGTGCCCACGATCATCGCGATCTCGCCATTGTGCACCCATTTCAAAAGCTGCGCGCGGGAAATATCGGTCGCACCCCCGCGCACTGTTTTCGACGGAAATTTCTTGCAGCCACTGCCGGTGATGAGCGCGATGTTTATCGGCAAGTGTTTGAAATACTCGATGAATGATTGGAAGTGCTGCGCGGCGAGAATTTCTGTCGGTGCCATGTATGCCACCTGCAATGTGCCGCTTTGTCTATTGAGCGGCCGTGAGTTGACCACGGTGTACGCCGCCGCGGCGGCCACGAGCGTCTTCCCGCTGCCCACGTCGCCCTCGAGCAGCCGCGCCATAGGGTGCGGCTTACCGAAATCGGCCAAAATATCATCTATCGCGCGCCTTTGCGCATTCGTCGGTGGGAATTTTACGGTGGCGAGGAATTTTTCGACATGCGCACCGGCATCTTTGATGGGAAAGGAACTTTGCGCATCGTTCTCCGCGCGCTCGCGTGCGCGCGCGACCTGTATCGCAAAAATTTCTTCAAAAGCGAATCGCTTACGTGCGGCCTCCGAGTGCGAGATCTTTTCGGGTCGGTGTATCCATGCGATGGCAGTCGAGAGTTCGGGCAGGTTGTACTGCTTGCGCACGTTTTCCGGTATCGGGTCCTCCAGTTGCAGATGCGCGCCGGTCGCAAAAACTTTTTCTATCGCGTGGCGGAACCATAGCGATGAGATGCCGCGACTTTCGGGGTAGACGGCGAACAAAGTGTTGGCCGACGGTTCGGGGGCTTGCGCAAAAAGGCCCACCTCTGACGGATCGGCGCGCTCCACGTGCGGATTGGCGAGATATACTTTGCCATCCTTGCCGCCGACGGTGCCCACAGCTTTTACGAACATCCCATCGGTAAATTTTTTTGCCAGATACGGCTGGTGGAACCACATTATTTTTATCGAACCGGACGCGTCGCGGATCACGCCCTCGCCGATGGGCACTTTACGCTTCCACGAGCGTCGCGTATCGAGTTTGTCTATCGTGCCGTAGACCGTCACCGACGAGCCAGCGACGAGACCCGCGATGGATGACTGCGAGCCGCCCTGATCGTAACGGGCGGGGAAGTGGTACAAAAGATCGGCGATCGTCAAAATTCCCAGCTTTTTAAGGCCGGAGATCTGCAGCGGCGTGAGGCGAAAATGTGCTGTAAGAAGATTTGCCGGCTCCATAGATTTAGTGCATAGTACAAGCCGTTCTTTGAAAGGCAATTCAGGACACTATACCTTATGAGAACATGAAATTCTTGAGTCCCCGTACTGATGTGCGGGGACTTTTTCTTTTACACATGCCTTGTGGATTGTCCACTTGCATGTCGGCCACGGCTGGGTACGATAGTCGTGTTCGGGTAGTAAAAGGGTCATCCCTTTATCAGGTTTAGTTTTTTTGGTCCATGGCACATAATCGTTCAAAAGGTTTTCGCCGTGAGGAAGAGGAGGAAGAGCAAAAAGAGGGTGGGGTAAAGGAAGAGGTTCTCGAAGAACTATTGGAGGAAGAAGATGAGGAAGAAGATCTGCTCGCAGATGTGGCAGAGGAGGAAAAACAGTGGGAATAAAATGAAGGCCTCTCCAAAAGGGGCCTTCATCGCATATGCTCGGATATTGATATACTGTAAAGACCATGTCGATACTTTTGAAATTCCTCGGTACGGTCGCTGCTGTTTTCCTGACCATCAACCTCGTGCCCGGCGTATCGAATACGGGCGGCTGGACGACGACGCTGCTCGTGGCGCTCGTGTGGTCGGTAATTACGCTCGTCATAAGGCCTGTGCTGAAAATCCTCACGCTGCCCGTTACCATCATCACGTTCGGCCTTTTTTCATTCGTGCTCAATGCGGTGCTTTTTTGGGCGATGACGCTGGTCGTACCGGGATTCGTCGTTTCAGGATTCTTGGCGGCGCTACTTGGTGCTGTTGTACTGTCGGTACTTACGTGGCTTATCCACAAAGTGTTGTAAGACCCCGCAAGCACCAAGTGCCCCGCCGAACAGCACGAAAGTGCGGTTTTGGGTACCATATCACCGCCGCAGAATGTTGTTTCGCATAGTTCAAGGCACGCGAGAGGTTCGGCGGAACACTTAGTGCATGCGAGGGGATAGAAATGCAATGCGAATTCAAACAAAAACAAAAGCCCCGAGGTGTCGGGGCTTTGTGCTTCAGAGGCACGACTGAACGAGTGTGCCCAGATATGTGCAAAGTTGCGTAAGGGGTCCGTTGTTGACGGCGTGGATCATAACGCCCATCCCGACGACGACGGTGGTTGCGACGACGCAGTACCAGTTCATGACGACTCCTTCTTATTTGGAATGAATCCTGCAAGGAGTATACGAGAAGTTTTTTCTTTGTAAACCAGCTCATGCATTTTTGATGGTGATAGAATAAAAATATGCAGTGCTTTCTCGGTGGCGCGATGATTCCCGTGAATGATGCAAAGATAAGCGTATACGATATCGGATTGCTGCGGGGATTTGGGATATACGAGGCGATGACGACCTTCAATCGGAAGCCCTTTATGCTCGCTGAGCATCTTCTGCGATTCCATCGCTCGGCGGCGGGCATGAAGATAGAGATACCTCTCTCTGATAAGGAAATAGAAAAGGCCATCAAAGAACTCGTGGCGCACAACGTGGAAAAAGGCGCTGAAGCCGTGATACGAATCGTGCTCACGGGAGGGGAGGCGATAGCGGGCATCGAATATGATACGAAGAAGCCCACGTTCCTGATATTGGTGGAGCCGCTGCGGCAGATAGATCCGAAATACTACGCGCAGGGGTGCGCGCTCATGGTGCATGAATTTCCGCGGCAATTCCCGCAGTGGAAAACGACCAATTACATTCAGGCCGTTTTGTTACAAGAGGAGCGAAAAAGCGAGGGCGCGCTCGAAATTCTTTATACCAGCAATGGCAACGTGCTCGAATGCGCCACGAGCAATTTCTTCATAGTCGCCGATGGCGCGCTTATCACCGCGGCGGACGGCGTGCTTCGCGGCATTACACGCGCAGTCGTTCTCGATCTCGGGAAGGATAACGAGATACAGATCGAAGAGCGGGAAATTTCAACAGATGAAATGTATTCGGCGGACGAAGCGTTCCTCACGTCGAGTTTCAAGGGCATTGTGCCCGTCGTGGCGATAGGTGGAAAGAAAATAGGCAACGGCACGGTGGGCAGGGCGACCAAACGTCTTATGACGTTGTTCGATACCTTTACGAGCAACTACTAGGTTTGCTTAAAACCTAGCGGCGGTGCTTGAGTTTGAAATCCGAGAGCTTTGCGCCCGCGAAGACGAACAAATAGATGATCTCAAGTATTCCGAGCGTATTGACGAGGAGTAGGGCAATGAACCACCATGTGTCGCCGCGGTTGGCAGCTCGCCAGAGCGCGATCCCTTTCCAGAAGATCGTCCAAAAAAAGAGCCCCATGATGATGATAAAGAACTGTCCTCCGAAATTATCCATATACGTGATATTGTAGCATCCGACTATTGAACAATCGGCAGGGCTGGGTATAATGTCCCGCTATGGACGTCTCTGCGCTATTACAGTATTACGCATTCCATTACTACGGCATCGACTGGGCGGGAATGCTCACCGGCTTCGCCTGCATTAGTCTTTTGGCCAACCACAAACGCAGCGGATTCCTGCTCGGCATGGTTTCCGCCTGTTTCGGTATCATTTTTTCGCTCATCGTCGGCAGCATGGCCAATGCCATAGCGAGCGTTGTCGTCCTCGGCTTGTATTTCCGCGGGTACGGCAAATGGAGCAGGGAAGACGTTATATCCGCTGCGGCCAGATACGCGACGCAAGAAAAGTCGGTGTAAGGCTCCGCCCGACTCCCTGCCTGCCGGCAGGCAGGGCTCCCGTCCAGCAATTTCAAACAAGCCGAGGTCTGTTGATAGGGGTATTTGCGCGAGCGTTTGCCGTGCCATAATTGGAAGCATCGTATGCGTTTACGTACGTGCGCTGCAGGAATCGCCACGCTTGCTATCTTCGGCACGCCGGTATTCGCGCTCGCGCAGCAATCCGTGTACGTAACGCCGGTCGTGCAGCAACAGCTCGCCGACATCACCAACCAGCTGGTAACCATGCTCACGCAGATATCCGCCGCGGCAAGCCAAGGCGCTGCATATCAGCAGAGCGCAGAATTCCAGAGCAAGGCGACCGCGTGGTCAGCGCAATTACAACAGCTCCAATCGCGTATTCTTGCCATACTCTCGCCGGCCAATCTAGCTGCCTCCTCCGAAGTCAATTCCATACCGGCTTCGTCCGATACGTGCCCGTACATTCCGACGGATCTTGATTACAACGCTGTGGGAGCATCGGTCGCCGCGCTCCAGAGTTTTCTCGCGAGCGACCCCTTGGCCGGATACAACGGCGTGCCGACAGGCGTTTTCGATACTGCGACGGTCGCCGCTGTGCAGCGATTTCAGATAGCGCATCGCATCGTCCTGAGCGGTACACCACAGACCACGGGCTTTGGCCGCGTGGGGCCCTCGACGCGCGCCTTTATCGCGTACGCATGCAAGGCGGCTGCTTCCACGGCCGCGACAGCGACGCAGGTGGCACCTGTGGCTGCGCCTGCGCCCGTATTCATGACACTTCCGCCCGCATACAGCGCGCCGCAGCCTGCCACAACGACCACCACCATAACGACAACGATCACCAATAATACGAACACTTCGACGCCGCAGCCCGCCACCTCTTCGCCATTTTCCACGGGCGCGCTCGTCTCGAGTGCGGTCGCAAGCACGACGCGCGGCATGAATTTTGATGTAACCGCAAATCCAAATGCGTACTGCTCGTCGACCAATTTCACGTTGCTCTTTGGCGACGGCACCTCGCAGAGCATCACGTTCCCTGCGGCGTGCACCATCCAACACCAGACCATCTTCCATGCATACAACCAGCCCGGCAGTTATGTCGCTGCGCTCCAGAGCGGCGGGTGGCAAAGCATCTTGCCGGTCACCATCCTCGCTTCGAGCGACAGCACCGTCACGCTTTCAGCTTCCGCGACCGCAGGCAATTACATCGGCACTATCACCATCACGCATTCGCCGGGCTCGGGATGTTTCGCCGGTGCCTACTCACTGAATTTCGGCGACGGCACCTCGCAGTCGGTCGCTTTTGGCGCTTCTTGCATGAACCAGACGCAGACCATCACGCACACGTATCCATCGGCGGCGACATACACCATCTCCACCGTGGATGCGCGCGGGCAGAATGTTTCTACCAGCGTGCAGATAGTGCGCTATTCGGCCGCAGGCGTCGGCGATCCGTTCCAAGTGCTTTCCATCAAAGCAGAAATTCCGTACGGCGGCACGACCATCGTCGACGACACAAATTTCCACACGCTCAGCGTGCAGGGAGGGGCAGTACTCTCGACTTCCACAATGGCGGACGACTTGCAGAGTGTGGGCGGCAAAGCCTCGGTCTTTTTCAACGGCTTCACGTCATATATTTCCACGCCGGCGAGCAGTGATTTCAATTACGGCTCGGGTGATTTCACGGTAGACCTCTGGCTGCGTCCGCTCCAGCTACCGGGGGCCAACCAACAGACGGCGCTTTTGATGCAATCAAATTCGAGTGCCTATGATTCGAGCCTTGGCGGCGCGGGATTAGAGCTCTTCGGCAACAAAGTCGCATTCGTCGGCGTGATCGGCAACACGATCTACCATCCCTTCTACAACAACACCATTTTCTCCAGCGCGCTGCAGACCAACACGTGGTATCACGTGGCGCTCGTGCGCTATGGCGACACCGTTTCACTCTATCTCAATGGCGTTCTGCAAAATTCCGTCACTGTGTCGGGCGCGGCCGGCGCATCGAGCAACGCGCTCGCTATCGGCAGATATGGCGAATACAACGGCGATTATTTCCAAGGGTGGATCGACAACGTCGATATCGCCAAGGGCCTTGCAAGATGGAGAAGCACTTTTGATCCGATCACCGGTCTGCTGATACCGACGACCTCGACAGGAGGCACGACTTCTACCTCTACCTCTACCTCTACCTCTACTTCGACCACGACGACCACGACGACCACGAACCCCACTGTCAACATCGCGATGGGCGACATGACATTCACTCCGAGCTCTGTCACCATTGCGCCGGGTACCACCGTGAAGTGGACCAACAGCAGCACGCTCTCGCATACCGTTACCGCCGACGGCAATTCGTGGGGGAGCGGCATCATCTCGTCGGGAGGCACTTACTCATACACATTCACACAGAGTGGCTCATATCCGTATCACTGCCTCGTGCATGGCGAAAGCGGCGGGATCGGGATGTCGGGCACTATCATTGTGACGGGAGGTGCGACCAACACGACTTCGACGACTACGACTACGACTACGACTACGACCACCGCCACCAATTCTATTTACACCAATACAACATGGAAAATGTCGACGACGCTCCAGTCCGGCTGGCAAAATGTGAGCTTCAACGATTCGGGCTGGGGCACGCCGACCGATGAGGGGCCATACGGTACCTCGCCATGGACGCAGATCGGCATTTTCCCGACCACCACACCCGCACACTGGATCTGGTACCACAATTCGCTCGCGCAAAACGATTCGGGCATCGCATATTTCCGCAAGTCATTCACGCCCGCGTCCAATTCCGCCACCTTCGTCATTCAGGCCGACGATATCTTCTCGCTCTACGTCAACGGCCAGCAGATAGCGAGCGGTGCCAACTGGAACATCGCACAAAAATTCCCCATCGTGCTTTCACCGGGCACCGTCAATACGATAGCGGTCGGCGTCCAAAACACGGGCAACGCCGGCGGATTACTCTTCGACATGCGCTAGGGCTCGCGGGCGGCAGGAAAAATGATTTCTGCGTCTGGGCGAGCAGTTCGTCCGTAATTTTTTGCACGGCAAAAATTACGGCGACCGTCGACCAAAGTCCTCGCCGCAGAAATCATTTTTCCTGCCGCCCCGACTCGCGGTTAAATATTGAACTTTCCCTAGTGACACCCATTCGGCACGGCGCCATTCACGATGTGGCAGTCCATCGCACGGGCGGGTGCGTTGACTGGATGCGGGAAGGCGGGATATATGATCAAAAGCCACATGGCCGCGAGCGTAACGGTGCTCGAGAGCGCGATCGTACCGAGTAGGACATTGACCGCTGTTTCGCGTGAACGCACGACTCGGTAACGCACGAGGAAATTCACCATGCCATTCTTGTTGGCCAATTTTGCGCGCCAGTCGGTGTAGGGGAGCATCGCCTCCCTTGGCGTGTGGTACTCGTCGAAACGCTTCTTCATCGTGCGCAGCTCTTTACCTGCCTCCACTATCACCGGATCGAGCGGCCTCTTATCGTCTTCTATCGCATCGAACGCTTTTTGTATGTCATCTTCACTGATGCCGGAGAGGAGCAAATTTTTCGTTATCTCATCCTGCAAAAATCCCTTCGCAAGATTTTCTTTGACGTACTCCAGCACGTGTTCATCCATAGAGTTAGTATAGAACAAAAAAACAGAAGCCCCGCTATGCGCGGGGCTTCACGAAGATGGCGGTGCCACAGTATTCGAGGCACGCGTAGAGCTGATCGGGACCGACGTCCGGATCGTGCACGACAAATTGCGAATCGAGCAAGCCCTTCACTACCACAAGATGATGCTCGTCGCTGTCGGCGCCTTTTGAAAAAAAACCTTTTCCGATCTGCAGTAGTAGAGGTCGACCTGATCTCAATTCGTCATGCAGTTCGGTGAAGGCGTGATTGACGGGTTTTACATGGATGCATCCACCGCTCTCGACAAATCGGACCATTTCCATTCGGAATGCTTCCCAAATACCTTCGCCGGTAATTGATTCGAGTACTCGAATCGCTTTCCAATGCCTGTAGCGTTGACCCGTATATTGTGCGATCTTGGCGCACCAGAACACGATCTCGACGTCAAACCCTTTGCTCAAAAGGTACGAACCAATGCTGCCTGCATAAGCGCCTTGCGCAGTGACGGCGATATCGCGCGCAATTCTCTCTAGCTCGATATGCAGCCCGTATTTTTGCAGCACCATCGCAGAAGCTGCCACGCCGCACCAAGCGGAACCGACCGGTTGACGGACGTAGGGGACATCGACATTGATGGCGTAGGGCACATCGATATTCATTTCCGCACTCCTCAATGTACTGCGCCAAATGTGCCACTTTGGGTGCTGCTCGTCAACTGCGGAGCGGAGCTGGGATTAGGCCAAGCGCTCATTTTGTCGCCGTCGCGACAAAATTCCGCTCGGCCCTGCTCGCGCCGTCCCGCCTGCTGTCGGGTCCCGCGTCGCTCGCTTTCGAATCCCTCCCTCTTCCTGCAAAAATATAGTCGCGCAAAGAAGTCTTTGCACTCGTTATTTTTGCGGAGAGGGAGGGATGCTCCCAAGAACATTTCTGCCCGCCGTCGCGGCCAGAAATTTCTCGGGCCTGGTTTTGCGAGCCCGTGGCTCACGGGCACCCGCGCAAAACTTTTCGAATCCCTCACGAAGCGTGCCCCGCACGCTTCTCCTCTCCGCAGTATTTTCACTGCGTTCAAATCTGCGGAGAGGGAGGGATTCGAACCCTCGGAGCCCTTTAGAGGCTCAACACATTAGCAGTGTGCTGCATTCGACCGCTCTGCCACCTCTCCAATCCGCTCTACCATATCATGATGCATGTCGTGAGGCGAACAAAGGAGTTGCCTCCATTGCATATTCCCCGTTTCACTATATTCTGATTCTGATTCATGTTGCGGTACAAAATCGCCCTGCTCGGCTTTTCGATGCTCATCACGTTTTTTGCAGCGGAACTCTGGCTCCGCGCTGTTGATGCGATGCATGTGCCACCGGTCGTCGGCGAGCGTAGAGAGGATGGCCTTTTTACGTTCACACCCAACCTTTCGGTCGATTATTATTCCGGCGAAGCGGGACGATTCACGAAGTTCCAGACGGATGCACTCGGCTTCGTGGGGAAACAAAACTCCGCACCAAAAGAAGGAACGCCCCTCATTGCATTCATCGGCGACTCTTTTACCGAAGCCAATCAGGTCGACACGGAAAAGAACTTCGTATCACTGTTGCAAAAGCGGTTTTCCGACAAACCCGTCTCATTTATCAATGACGGCCGCGGCGGCGAAGGCACGGTGCAGGAGATCGCGAGATACGCCGCACATGTGGAGAAATTGAAGCCCGCCACGGTAGTGCTGGTGATGTACTTGGGCAATGATTTTGAAGACAACGCGGCTTTCATGGCCCACAAAGATACGCTGCTCGCCGCTCCGATAGAAAAATGGCCTCATGTACCCGCTCCAGTCCTCTTTGCAACAGGAAGCAGTATGTCCTCTTCGAACACGAGTTTCATTCGGTCGCTTTTGCTTCAGTCTCGACTCATCGTATTCCTTCGCGAGGTGGCCCGAAATGATCCGCGCATTGCCTCCATGCTCGTGAAGGTCGGCGTTTTCAAGGATCTTGCAAAGGTGGACCTGTCGCTCGGGCAGATCCTCCCGTATGTCGACCCGAATTCAGATGAGGGCAAAAAAGGACTCGATTTTACAGCAGATGTGGTGAAAAAATTGCAGACCACTGTCTCGAAAAACGGCGGGCGGTTACTGGTCGTGCTCATACCCGCCCACTGGCAGGTGAGCCCTCATTTCATCGCACAGCTCAAAGAGCGTTTACCGCAAGCGCAGGAAGATCTCCCTCAAAAAGTTCTGTCTGAAAAATTGGGCAAGAAAGTGCCCATCCTGGACCTTTCCGGCCCGATCAAAAAAGCGCAGGGTGAGGGCAAGCAGGTATATTTTCTGGGCAGGGGACATTTCACGGAATACGGGCATGAACTCGCCGCTGACGAAATAGCTCGCTTTTTAGAGGACAACGTCCCCGCACTCAAATGAAAAAAATTTTCAAGATACCATACGACCTTTGGATGCGATTCGCACACGCCTTGGGATGGGTCAATTCAAAGATCATTCTCACTGTCGTATATTTCGTGATCCTCGGCTTGTATGCGATACCGTACCGCCTGCGCGCCCTGCGTACCCATTCCAAAAAGTCCCCTGCATGGGTGCCAAAAGAGCCGATAGCCGATCCGGAAAAATCTATCCGCCGGCAGTTCTGAAATATGTCCAAACCCACCATCATTCTCGGACTTTCTTTTTTTTATCACGACTCTGCGGCGGCGCTCCTCGTGGACGGCACCGTGCTCGCCGCTGCTCAGGAAGAGCGTTTTAGTCGCAAGAAGCACGATGCGGGATTTCCTTCTCTCGCGATAGATTTTTGTTTAAAGGAAGCCGGCATCGGCATCGATCAGGTCGATCACGTCGTATTTTACGAAAAACCGATACGTAAATTCGAGCGACTCCTGCAGACGTACATCCACAGTTGGCCAAAAGGTATTCTGTCGTTCATTCCTGCGATGGAGGCGCTGCTCAAGGAAAAGCTGTGGGTGCAAAAGATAGTGAAAAAAAAGACCGGATATAAGGGGAGCGTTCTCTACGCCGAACATCACTACGCTCATGCGGCGAGCGCGTATTATTGTTCGCCATTTCAAGACGCGGCGGTCGTGACCATGGACGGTGTGGGGGAGTGGGACACGACGACGATCGGCTTTGGCAAGGACAACCATCTGACACTCACCGAATCGATACATTTTCCTCACTCGCTCGGGCTTTTGTATTCTGCTCTCACGTACTATCTCGGTTTCAAGGTGAATAGCGCCGAGTACAAGGTCATGGGACTCGCGCCGTACGGCGACCCGGCGCGATATAGAGATGCGTTCAAGAAGCTCATCACGCTTGCTCCGGACGGCAGTTTTGCGCTCGACATGAGCTATTTCGCTTATGAATACGGCCTCCGAATGACAAATCGCAAGTTCAACGCACTCTTTTGCGCACCGCCAAGAAAACCTTCCGACCCGCTCACGCAGCGTGAAAAAGACATCGCCGCCGCGCTCCAAGAGGTCACCGAAGAAGCCGTGCTCGGTATTGTCCGGCATGCCAAAGAAAAACATCCTTCAGAAAATCTCTGCCTCTCCGGCGGCGTCGCGCTCAATTGCGTGGCCAACGGAAAGATCCTCAATAAGAAGCTGTTCAAGAATATCTATGTGCAGCCTGCCGCGGGCGATGCGGGCGGTGCACTCGGCGCGGCGCTCTACATGTATTACGAGGTGCTGGGAAATGAAAAAAAGACCGCCGCCATGGACCATGCGTTCCTTGGCTCGCAGTATGGGAATGGAGAGATAGAACGCTTTCTCACCACCGAAGCGCCGACCCTTTTTGGCGGAAAGAAGATCGCATATCGGAAACTTTCCGATGAAGAACTTATTTCCACGACGGCGTCCCTCATCCGCGGCAACAACGTCATCGGCTGGTTTGAGGGCAGAATGGAATTCGGACCGCGCGCGCTCGGTGCGCGTTCGATCATCGCCGACCCTCGCAACAAGGAAAATTGGCAAAAGGTCAATCTCAAGATCAAATACCGCGAAAGTTTCAGACCGTTCGCCCCCGCAGTACTTCTTGAGGAATCCAAGAACTATTTTGACCTCGATTGCGAAAGTCCCTACATGCTCCTCGTGGCGCATGTGAAGCGGGACGACATACCGGCAGTGACGCACGTGGATAGATCAGCTCGCGTGCAAACGATAACCCGCGAACAAAATAAGCGTTTTTACGATCTGATCGCTGAATTCTTTAAACAAACAGACTGCCCCGTGATCATCAATACGTCGTTCAATGTGAGAGGTGAGCCCATCGTGGAGAGGCCCCTCGACGCTGTGCGCTGTTTCCTCAATACCGAAATGGACCACCTCGTCATGGGCAATTATATTTTGTCGAAGGCGGACAACATGGCTCTCGTAGATACGAAGAACAAAGAAAAATATCTCGCTGGTTTTGAACTCGATTAATTGATAGTATCTTGTAATGATCGAATTTATCCGGCAATTGTGGACATTTTCCAAAGAAAACAAGAAATGGTCCATTTTGCCGCTCTTCGTGATGCTGGGTCTGCTTGGCATTGTCCTCATATTTGCGCAAAGTTCGGCCGTGGCGCCGTTCATCTACGCACTATTTTAGGACCCTCGCCAAAAGAAAACCGCCGGGTTACCGGCGGCTGAGGATCTTCCATACTTCGATGACATCGTCAGCGAACATTTTCGACGGAGTGAGCATGTGAAGGCGGAATTCGTCGAATGTCCGTGAAATGAATTTCGCCGGGTCCTCGATGGTCTGGTAGCTCACGATGCCGCCCGTTTCACCCACCGTCTCTTGATCGCGCTTGCTCCCGTAGAAAAATCCGGCCACGAGCACGTACTTGAGCGTCGGAATTCTCGCGAAGAGCTCTTCATACAGATCATATTTGGTCGCGGCCGAGAGACAACACTCGATCGAGAACATGCTGACGATGACATTCGGAGCATAAGGCAACTGGTCCACGAACGACAGGTCGGAATAATCCGCACGCACGGATCGCACGGCATCGTCCGACTTATAAGGCGGGACATCGTTCACATCCAAGCCGACGTACGTATTCCATGAGCCGAACATCGCATATTCCTTCATCCCGCAACCGAGATCGACCACATGGAGCGGGTCCGGCTCGGTAAAACGGAAGAAGCGCGCGAACATTCGGTCGTGATTTTGCCGCACAACCGGTTCATTCAGGTAATCGCGATACTGCGAATAGAACACCTTATCGTAGCCCATTTTCTGCTCCTCTTTGACTGCGCGGATGGTAGCCGTGCGAGGTGTCAAATGCAAGGACAACTTCATCGGATCGCTCTTAAAAATGTCGATTTGCGGGTGAAATATGCTATTGTTCTGTCTGAAATGAAACAGAAAAAAGACAATCTCTCTTTTTACGAAAGCGCGAAGGGTGCCGCGCCCGTTGCCATTGTTTCCGTGCCGCTCGATGTGGGCTCCGATGAGCGCGGTGGAGCGGCGAATCCGCAGTACCTCTATGCGAGCGGTCTCGAGAAAATGCTCGCGTCCATCGGGAGGAAGATCTCCTCGAAGCCTCTCATTAATTGTCCAAAGCCGGCCATCATCGAGACGACCGGTACGATGAAGAACGCCAATGACATCGCGCGGGCAGCAAAACATACTGCCACCGAAGTTCAGAAAGCAGTGAAAAGAGGGGATGTCGCGCTTGTACTCGGTGGCAATCATTCAGTCGCCATCGGCTCCATTCCCGGAGCGGCCGATGCTACTCACAAGCTTGGCGTCATTTGGATCGACGCGCATTCCGATTGCAACACCGACAAGACCACTTTCACAGGCAACATTCATGGCATGGTCGCCGCGACGGCTATGGGATTCGGCCACCCATCGCTTCGGGTCGGCAAGAAAGTCATCGCTACCGAGAATTTTCTCTACATTGGTCTCAAAGACATGGACCCCGCAGAGATAGAACTCATTCGCCACGAAAAGATCGCTGCGTACACGATGCTCGATATTGCGCAGCGAGGCCTCACGCCCCTCTTTCAAGCGATAGCTGCGCTTTCCAAGAAAGTCGACGCCATCTGGGTCTCCATGGATATGGATTCAATTGATACCGCATACGCTCCGGGGGTCTCTATGACCACCGAGGGCGGATTTACGGCGCGCGAAATTTTGAGCATCGCGCAATACATCGGCAAAACGGTCACACTTGCCGGCTTGGATGTCGTCGAAATGATCCCTGCCAAGGACGTGGAAGGGAAGACAGTGAAGCTCGCGCTCGAACTCATCGCACGATTCTTGGGCGGCGAATATAGTTGGTACAGATCATACATGGCCGATCAGTCGACGAAGCGCGTGCCAGCGGGAGTGGGGCAACAGGTGCGCCGCCTTTCGAAACGCTCGCGATCTTTGCGCGGGTAGCATACAATTGTCAGAGCAAAAGGAGATATTTCGTGGCGCGCACAGAAGCTATACAGGCTTATTTTGATGCGGTGAAAAAACAGGGCGTCTACAGCAGGATCAAAAATGATTCCGATTACGCCAGAGCGCACGAACATGTAATGGAAGTGTGGGTATGGACTCACGGCGCACTACATGTGAGCGCGATCAGCCTGACGTGGAAGAAGGGCCCGGAAATGGCTCACTCCGGAACAAGACTCGCGCTCATCATCAGAACAGAGCAGTATAACGAGCTGTATCGGGCCGAGAAACGGTGGACAGAAGATCAGGTCGCCGATTGGTTTGAATTCTGGGATCCGATCAGTGTCGCGAAAGAAAAAGGCTATCTCGAAGGTCTGGAACTATAAGAAGAAAACCCCGCTGCGCGCGGGGTTATTTTTTGCCAGAATGAAAAATTTCAAGCCGGCGAATGTGAGCAAAGTGGTAGTCAAAAAAAGCGCCGAAATTCTCGGCGCCTCAAATGAACATCGCCCACAGTATTTGCGCGATACCTGCGGAAATAAGTATGCAGCAAACGGCGTTCATCAAAAGAGCTATTACTTTTGGCCCGCGCTTCTCGCCGAAGCGGCCGGCAGTTTCGATAACTCCAAACCACATGGAGAGCGTGCCGAGGAAAAATCCGACCAGAACGATAGGAGCGCTTTGTGCTTTGATCCCGAGCGCGGTAAAGACGAGCCCTATCGTGAGCGCGTTCTCCAGATGAAGGATACTCGCTACCATTGCTATCAGAAGCGCGACCACGACCGTGGGATGCGATGGCGCTGCCGGTTCGTAAACGCGTCTGCTACAGAAGAAAAGGTAGCAGCCCGCGACCACGAGCGCGGTGCCCATTATTCTTGGATCGCGCATGAATTGCAGATGCGAAAGCGCATCCCGCAATACGGTACCCAGAAAAAGCAGCATGCTCGCCACAATGAGATCGCCGAGCGCACCGCCGAGAACGATGCTGAAGACCATGTTCCATTGCCGTTTGAGGCGCAGGTACATGCACCATGCGCCGACAGGTCCGAGCGGTATGCCGATAGCTGCTCCGGCCAGAAGGCCGATGAGGAAGGTATAGGTCGCGCCCATCTGGCCTCCTTTCTATCTACTGTTGCTTTAGATACACCGACTGGCGAGGTTGTGCAAGGCCTCACGCACGTGCGAGCGCAAGGAGCGTTACGGTCGCGCCGGCATCCTTGAGCGGCTTCGCCGCGTGCTTCAGTGTGGCACCGGTCGTCGTTACATCGTCGATGAGAAATACGTGCGTGGTGTCTGCATCGTCGCCCATGAGCTCGAATGCACCCTCCACGTTGTGCAAGCGTTCGCTGCGGTGCAATCTCGTTTGCGGCTTGGTCGCGCGCGTGCGTGAGAGCATCTCCGGCGCGAGCGTGGAGACAGTGCCGTCACGAAATTCCGTCGGCAATCGCTCGAGTACGAGCCCTATCTGATTGAATCCGCGCTCTTTGGCGCGATCCGAATGCAGCGGCACCGGCACGATGAGGATCTTTCGCGCGGAAAACGATCTTTGCGAAGAAATTTCTTCTTGTAAGTAATCCGCAAGCAGGGAAGCGGCAAGAGAGGCGGCATGATCGCTGCCGTCGTATTTGAGCGAGCGGATGAGGTCTTGCACGGCCGGCTCCCGATAATCGGTGAGCGTCGTAATGCGCACTTTCAAGAGATCATGAGGCGTCGGCACGAGCGGGATGTCTTCGATAGAGCGCTCTTTTGTACGTGCCGCGCGCTCTTTCAGCGGAATGACAAAGTCGAGCAAGTATTCAAAGACGTTGAAAATTGACCCCATGATAGGATGGTCGCATGAGCGATCTTCTCAAAAAACACTGCGTGCCATGCGAGGGTGGTACTGTACCACTTTTTCGCAAAGATGCGGAGGAGTTGCTCTCGGAGCTGAATGGCCCCGACGCAGTAGGTCGGGGCCCCGACAGTTCTACTCGTCGGGGCTGGACTCTTGCGCAGAACGGTAAACGCATTTCAAAGGAATACAAATTCAAAAATTTCGTCGAAGCAATGGATTTCGCCAATAAGATCACGCCCATCGCCGAATCCGAAGGCCACCACCCCGATCTCTCCGTAGGATGGGGCAGGGTGGGCGTCGAGCTATCCACCCACGCTATCGGCGGTCTCTCCATCAACGACTTCATCCTCGCCGCGAAGATAGATACGATTAGCTAACTATCGACCTCGTAGGTCGATATAACTGAAAAGAAAATGTCCGGAGGTTATGAATTTGGGAGCTAAGCTCCCAAGTCAAAATTAAACTTTGATAGGTCAGGCTATACTATTGCGATGCTAGGAGATATGTTTAGCGCCGTTATCGGCTTTTCATGGATGCTTCTTATACTCCTGCCGATCGCGATCGGCTACTATCTTTTGTGGCAGGAACACGCATTTATGCGCGCCATGGCGGCATCGCTCGGGTTCACGTATATGAAAAAAGGCGGGCCGGTGGATTCGAAGATACTTTCTGATGAAGGCGGCAAAATATACGACGACATCAGTGGTGTGTACAAAGACGCGCAGGTGCGCGCGTTCACTTACGCGCTCTATATCAAGACGGGCAAGAGCGGACATTGGTCGTACGCGACGGTATTTGAATTGGACTCGCCGACCCCGATGCCCGAGCTCGTGCTAAATCCGCTGTCCGTCGGGATTTTCACCAACGAGGCATCGCGGTGGAGTCTCTCCTCGGCGCAGAACAGCGCGATGTTTTTGGGAACGAACGAGAAGATAGAGCTCGAGGGAGATTTTGGCACTTATTTTTCTCTTTACGCGCAGAAAGACGCCCAGCTCGAAGCGCGCGAGATATTTCAACCCGACATGATGGCTTACTTTATCGACAACTTCAAAGACATGGGGCTTGAGTGTGCAAAAAATAAGTTCTACATCTTCCCGATGAAACTCATTCGCAGCGAGGGTGAGTTCCTGCAGGCTCTCGATCAGGCGATGCAGATCTCGCAAAAAATAAAAATGTCCGGAGGTTTAACCTCCGGACAAATAGATCAGCTCCAGAGTTGATTCTTTTTTGGTTCCAAGTAAACTCGTTGAGGTTCAAACGAGGAGGGTGAAATGAAGGCCATAGTGTATGCACTTGCGCTCGGCGCAGCGCTGTTCACGTCGCAGAATTCGTACGCGGACATGCCGCCGCGCGCGTCGGTTCTCGAAGAGAAGATCATGGCGGGTGAGCCGTTTTTTCTGTTCGACACCGCGACCTTGTGCGATACGGCGGACGTGTACAAAGAGTTTTTCGCGGCGTCGGATAGAGATAGCGCGGCCTATATTGTGCAACAAAAGGTCGAGGGCGGCGTTTGTCACAACTACGCTCATGTGTGGGCGCGCCTCAAGTCGGTCGTGAGCGTCGAGCATGCTTTCGCGTCGGATACGTACTGTCTGCTCAAGGTGGACGTGGACGTTACCGAGGGCGACGATGCCCATAACGTCACAAAAACCTTCTTTGCAGAGAAGCTCGTGATGTCCCGTGCATTCTTGGATTTTTGCACCAATAGCGTGAAATAAGACTAAAGCCCCGATTTTCGCGGGGCTTTCTGTTACACTGCTCGCAGCAAAAAGGGGTAACTGCATGGATAGACCGAAGAGCGTGATACTTCGTACATATTGTGCGGCAGACGAAGAGGGCGTGCTCGATGTGTGGCTGCGGGCATGGAAAGTGGCGCGCAGCGATATTGATTTTGAGGCGCGGCTGCCGAAATTCACGGAACATTTGGGAGGGCTTGCCGAAAAAACTACCATCGCTGTCGCTCTATGCGACGAACAGATCGTTGGCGCCGTTACTATAGATCGCAAGATCAATTATCTCGACCAGCTTTTCGTCGCACCCGAGTATTCGGGGCAGGGAGTCGCGGAATCACTCATTGATTGGGCAAAAATACTATCGCCGCAAGAAGTCCGGTTACTCGTCAACGAGGACAATCTTCGCGCGATACGTTTTTATGAGAAGCATGATTTCGTCCGTATGTGCCGGATAATCCGCTCGGAGGACAATACGCCGTTGCTCCTCATGCGATGGATACCTTAATGCGCGGACTATACGTCCGCGTTTTTTCTTTTTGGGCCGCGACTGTCCACAGGGCTTGCATATACTGACAGGTACACGGCAGGCGCCACCTGTACAATGAGTCGCATGCGCAAGCGTGCGGTCGCCATTATTTCTCTTGCTATTCTCGCAGCTCCACTTTTTGCATCTGCCGACACCATCACCCACACGCTCTCCATCGGTACGCGCGGCAACGAAGTCATTACACTGCAAAACTTTCTCATCTCCCAAAACCTCCTCGCAACGGACAGTGCGACCGGCTACTTCGGCGATCTCACGCGCGCCGCTGTCGTGGCACTGCAACAGGCAAATGGTCTGGAGACAGTCGGCTGGGTCGGACGTCTCACACGCGCGCTTGTAAATGACGGTCTCACACAACTCTCGCAGACCGCCGCAGCCGGAGGCACCACCAGGCCACACGGAAAGCCAGCGGCAGACACCACTCCACCATCCACGCCCACCAACCTCACCGCCACAGCCGTTTCCTCATCACAGATCAACCTCGCGTGGACCGCCAGCACCGACAACAAAGGCGTCACGGGCTACAAGATATACCGCAACGGCGTCCAGTTCGCCACGAGCATATCCACCACCTTCCAAAACACCGCCAACCTCTCCCCGAATACCACCTACACCTACAACGTCGCTGCATTTGATGCGGCGGGGAATGTGTCGGCACAATCCGCCCCCGCGAGCGCAACGACGAACGCTGGATCCGGGACAGGACCTACTTGTAAGCTCACTACCTACAACCCCAATGTCGGCTCCGGCAGCACCATCTCGATCTACTTCACCGACACCAATACCAATCAGTGGTCGATGAGTAACGGTGCCCATGTAATTACCGGCGGTACCTATGAATCGGGTTGGGGTTGGGTGATGGTTACCGTGCAAACGTCCGGTTCCTACACGATGACGGTCACAGATCAATACGGCAACACAAATACGTGCAGTCAAACGATCAACGTAACCCCCGTGTCGCTCCCGAGTAATATGACGTGGGTAACCTGTGCGCCGGAGAATAACTTCTGTCCGTTCGTTGGCACACGATATTTTCGCTACGACTCTGTATCTAATCCATCCCAATACATCATCTATCCTGCGACCGACGGCGTAAATTGTAACTATCAAACCATCGGCGATCCGGATCCGGGCGTTTCCAAGGTCTGTCAATTCGGCATTCCTTATACTCCTACCAACACCGACCCCACGGTCGTCAACGTCAAAGACTTCGGTGCAAAGGGTGATGGCGTTACCAATGATTCTGATGCGTTTTTTGCAGCGTCAAAAAAGATCGAAAGTATGGGCGGCGGCACGCTCAATGTGGCTCCGGGCACGTACGTGGTATTACACCAAACATTCGTGCCGGGGACCGGATATTTTCACGTTCCGGTCATCAGGATCAATACCATGAAGAATCCGTTCAGTATTATCGGCAACGGCGCGGTGCTACGAGCTCCCAATGGTCTGCACTACGGTACTTTTGACGTAAATACCGGTGCGATCTACAACCCGCCCATGCCATACACCGGTCCGGGCCGTGGAGATGTCGGCACGATGATCGACTTGGCAGAAGATGCATCGACCACGATCTCCGGCTTCGAGCTCGACGGCAACGCGCTCAATTATGTGCTCGGTGGCGGATGGGGCGATGTGGGTAGGCAGCTCAATGCCGGTGGTATCTCCACAGTGGATATTCCAAATCTCACTATCACCCATGTCTACACGCACCATCACGGCGAGGATGGCCTCATGATCGCCAACTACGGTCTCACTCCTACGAGCACCCCCGGCCACACGGTGCTCGACACAATTGATTCTGAATACAATGGCCGCCAAGGATTCTCCTGGGTCGGCGGCATTGGCCTTACCGCGACCAACTGCAAGTTCAACAACACCGGTCAGATCGGTTGGGAGACACCTCCGGGAGCCGGTTTGGATATCGAGGCGGAGGGTTCGGTCGTGCGCAACGGCACCTTCACCAACTGCGAATTCTCCAACAATGCGAGTGAAGGTATCGTCGCAGATTCAGGCGATAGCGCCAACATCACGTTCGACAACATTACAGTATGGGGTACCCACAACTGGTCAATGTGGCTCAATAAGCCATACATCACGATCAAGAATTCTGCTATTCACGGGCCATTCGTGCATCCGTGGGGCCTTGCTGCTGCTGGTGCAACAGTAATCGCATCGAGCACCATCGACGATTACAACAGCCCGGTCTACGGCCCCACTCAGCACAATTATTACTTCATGGATTTCGGAGCCGGCGGTACGGACTATGTGCAATTCCTCAACGACAATATTCACGTCAAGTACAGCAAAGGTCTCTACGGCAACGCGATCTTCAGGAACACCAATTGGTACCATGAAAATGGATATCTCCCATACAACGATTACACGGACGTCGTGGGTCCGGGAACCGTATTAGACAACGTGCATTTCAAGGAGAATTTCTCTCCGACACCGACTTCTACGCCACCGCAGTGGTGGATAGACGGTCCCGGTGGCGGCATCATTGTCGGACCTGGTCCATCGTATATCGACGGTCCGTACGTAGTCGGATTCATCAACGGCTTCGGAACAATTCCTCCCGGCAACAATTACTGACCCTTTCGAGAACGCTTTCAAAAAATAACCGCGTACCTGCAGTTATTTTTTATCGGCAAAAAACCCATGTAATTCCACACTCTTTGGGCGGGGGCTTCAAGGCGGGTGATATACTTTTTAGCATGGCGTTTTCTATCGGTTCGGTATTTAAAGACATCGCCTCATCGCTCGGAAAAAGTTCCGGGGATTCCGTCTTGGGCGTGGATATCGGCGCATCGTCCGCCAAGATAGTGCAGCTGCGCGCATCGCGCGGCACGGCTGTGCTCGAAACCTACGGCGAGATAGCGCTTGGCCCCTACGGCAAAAAAGCCGTCGGTTCCGTCGTCAAATTACCGCCTGAACAGGTCTCGGAAGCGCTGCTCGATCTCATGCGCGAAGCCAATGTCACCGCGCGCAGCGGCGGGCTCTCCATTCCTTTTTCATCCAGCCTCATCACCGTGCTCGATCTGCCGAAGGTCGACACCGATTCGCTCAAGCGCATGATCCCCATCGAAGCGCGCAAATATATTCCCGTGCCGGTTTCCGAAGTCGTTCTCGATTGGTCGGTGTTGCCGGCCGAAGAAGGGGAGCAAAGCGCCTTCGATCAATTGCAGGAAAAATCCGCGATGCGTGTCAAGGGGCAGGAAGTGCTACTCGTCGCCATCCACAACGACATCCTCTCGCTCTATCAAAATGTCACGCAGAATGCCGGCATCACGGTCAATTTTTACGAGATCGATATTTTCAGCGCCATCCGCTCGAGCCTCGGTCATGGCATCGCGCCCGTGCTGGTCGTCGACCTCGGTGCGGGCACGACCAAGATCTACGTAGTGGAGCGCGGCATTGTGCGCCTTACGCACCTCGTATCCGAAGGCGGCCAACACATGACGGAAGTGCTCGCGCGCTCGATGGAATGGGAATTCGAGAAATCGGAGCGTGTGAAGCGCGAGCGGGGCCTCATTGATTCCACGGCATACTCCAGCGAGGAGAACGAGAAGATAAAAGCGTCGTTGTTATCAACACTGACCCGCATCTTCTCCGAGGTGAATAGGGTACTATTGAGCTATGGACAGCGATACAACAAAAACGTGTCGCACGTCATCTTGACGGGCGGCGGAGCTTCGCTTCCGGGCCTCGCCCCGATAGCCAAGCAATCACTCTCTGCCGAAGTTGAGATAGCAAGTCCATTCGCGCACACCGAAGCGCCCGCATTTCTCGACGACGTGCTGCGCGAGATAGGTCCCGGGTTTGCAGTAGCTGTCGGTCTTGCGCTTCGAAAACTGAGACACAACTAACATGGCAGAATCACCAATCCAATCATCGTTCATTCCGCATGATACCGTTGCGCCGCAATCAGGCGTAGCCAAATTTCGCTCGTCGACGGGTCTCTACGACCTGCTCATGCTCATCGCCATCGTGCTTTTCGTCGCCTCCGCGGTGCTCGCGGTCGGCGTCTTTCTTTACGAACAATTTTTGCAAACCCAAAGCGCTTCCAAGCTGGAGCAGCTGCAGAGGGCCAAGGCGGCCTTCGAGCCTGCGCTCATAGCCAAGCTCACGCGCCTCGACGATCGCATGCACGCAGCCGATCAACTCCTCGCCGCGCACCTCGCGCCGTCGCTCTTCTTCGGCATCTTGCAACAGGTCACGCTGCAGACGATCGCGTTCGATTCGCTCGGCCTCGAGGCGGCCAATCCGCTCGATATGGGCATTCACATGTCGGGCGCGGCACAAAGCGTCAATTCCATCGCGCTCGAAGCCGACCTCTTTTCCAAGAGCACCATTCTCAAGGAGCCCATCTTCAGTAGTATTCAGCGTCAGCCCGACGGTGTGCACTTTAGCGTGACGGCGAAGCTCAATCCCGCGCTGCTCAAATATTCTCAGATCATCGAAGGCCAGACCGCCGCGGTAAATTCCTCTGCAATGCAAGGACAATCGTCCACGACCCCGCCGCAGTCGCCCTTTGAGCGCGGCCCCGGACAATAATCTATGACACGACTTATCATCGCCATCATCGGTTTCATTCTCGCGGGCGCGATCTTCTTCCTCTACACGCAGCCGACCTACGATAGCACGCAGCAGATACGCGGCCAGATCACCGAATACAACGCCGCGCTCGAAAAAGCGGCACAGCTCCAACAGCTCAAGCAGCAGCTGCTCTCGCGCTTCAATGCCTTCAATCCTGCCGACCTTGATCGCATCCAGAAGCTCTTGCCCGATCACGTCGACAACGTCCGCCTCATCCTCGACATGGACGGCATGGCGAGCACGTACGGCATGACGCTTGCGAATGTGGACATCTCCGGCAACGACGCGGTGGCTGCCAATCAGCAGACAGTGGCGAGCATCGGCTCATCGCAGCAAAAATACGACGCACTCACCATTCACTTCGGCGTCGACACGACATATCAGGATTTCAAGAAGTTCCTCGAAGACCTCCAGTCGAGCTTGCGCATCGTCGACGTCACGTCGCTCTCCATCCAGCCCGCGGGAGGCTCGCGCGTGCCGCTGGGCGGGGGACAAGCCGAACCCGTCTACCATTTCGGTCTCGCGCTCAAGACCTATTGGCTCAAATAGTATTTATGTTGAACCTCGTAATGAAAAATAAAATAGTCATCGCGTGCGGCGTCGTCGCTCTCGCGGGGCTTATCTACTGGGGCATGACGGGCTCGAGCGCCGAGGCGCCGCTGCTACAGACCGAAAACGTGGCCAATGCATCCGATGAGGATATCGTTTCGACATTGCTCACGCTGCGCGCCGTATCGCTCAGCGGCACGATCTTCAGTGATCCGGTGTTCATGAGCCTCAAAGATTTCGGCAAAGAGATCGTGCCGGAGCCTGTCGGACGTGATAATCCGTTCGCGCCGCTTCCCGCCTCTGCACAGCCGACTGCCCAGACCACCCAAAGCGCGCAAATATTCAACAACAACACGGGCACGCAAGGCACGGGCAGAGTGAATAGGGGCAATCTCAATATCTTCAACGCGCCCAAAGTAAGTTCGAATTAAGAGCCTGTCCAAAATCACGCGGGTTTCCGGAAGTTTTTCGACATTTTTTCGGATAAATGCTTCGGATTTCGTGCTTTAATTAACGTATGGCAGTAGCAGCCCCAACTCCCTCGGCAACATCGGAGCAAGTATTCGAGGCACCGGTGCGCACGCTCGGTGATACCAAAATACCGTATGATGTCCTGCACTACGTGCCGCAGGAGAGCGCCGATCACTACAAATTCTGCCCGCTCGGAGTGACCGACGGCGTGCTCGAGATCGGGATGGTTGATCCCGACAACATCCAAGCCATCGATGCGCTCAACTTCATCGCGCGCGCGACCGGTATGCCGTTCAAGGTGTTCAAAATATCGCAGACCGATCTCGAAAAAGTGCTTGCGATGTACCGAGGGCTCGGCGGCACCGTCGATCAGGCGATCACCGACCTTGAGAGCGAGCAGACCACCTCCTCTGCGATAGAAGGCGTGGAGAACGCGCCGCTCGACCTCGACGACCCCTCCATCGCGCATCAGGCGGAGACGGGCAAGGTCAACATTCAGGAAGACGCTCCGACCATTAAGATCGTGTCTACCATCTTGCGTTACGCCATCGACGGCAAAGCGTCCGATGTGCACGTGGAGCCGATGCCCAACGGCGTGCGCGTGCGTTACCGCATCGACGGCGATCTCCATACGAGCGTCATCTTGCCGCTCAATACCCATCGCTCCATCGTCGCGCGCATCAAAGTGCTTGCAGGTATTCGTCTCGACGAACAGCGCAAGCCGCAAGACGGCCGCTTCTCCGCAGCGATTGAAACGCGCCAGATCGACTTCCGTGTCTCCACGTTCCCGTCGTATTACGGCGAGAAGATAGTGATGCGTATTTTGGATAGGAGACAGGGCTTTATCCCCATCGATCAGATCGGACTTTCCGATAAAAACGTACGCCTTGTGCGCGACGCCGTGACCAAACCCCACGGTCTCATTCTTGTAACCGGCCCGACCGGCAGCGGTAAATCCACGACGCTTTATTCCATGCTCTCGGAATTGGATAGAGAGACGAAGAACGTGCTTTCACTCGAAGACCCGATAGAATATTTCGTCGAAGGCGTTTCGCAGTCGCAAGTGCGGCCGGAGATCGGCTATACATTTGCCAACGGCCTGCGCACCACATTGCGCCAAGACCCCGACATCATCATGGTCGGCGAGATCCGCGACGGCGAAACGGCGAAGCTTGCTATCCAGGCTGCGCTCACCGGTCACCTCGTGCTCTCCACTATTCACACCAACGACGCCATCGGGGTCATACCGCGTCTTATCGATATGGGTGTCGAGCCCTATCTCATCCCTCCGGTTTTGATCATGGCGATCGCGCAGCGCCTCGTACGCACCTTTTCCGATGGCGGCGCCAAGGAATTTCCCCTCTCGCCGAGCCAGAAGAAAGATATCGAAACGCAGCTCTCGACGCTGCCGGAGCAATATCGATTCAAGATTCCTGATCTCGCATACGAGCCTCAGCGTACCCCCACCAATCCTTCGGGTCTGCGCGGGCGTATGGCGGTATTTGAAGTAATGGAAATGTCATCGGGCATCGAGCGGGTCATTTTGGACAACCCCGTAGATTCCAAGTTGTGGGAACAGGTGCGCTTGCAGGGTATGCAGACGATGCAAGAGGACGCGATGCAGAAAGCATTCAATAAAAAGATACCGTATTCGGAAGTGATGACCCTCTCCACGCTCCTGCAATCTGGCGAAGAAGAGAATGCCGCACAGCTCGCCATAGAGCAATCGCCCGAAACAGCTCCGCAGGATGCGAATGAAGCAGCGGTGGATATTACAAAATTGAAAGACATAAAAGATCTATGAGCGAGGGCAAAAAGCCATCAGTGTTGCTCGTCGACGACGACAAATTCCTGCTCGACATGTACGCGCTCAAATTCACGCAACAGGGTTTTGCGGTGCAAGCATGTCTCTCGGTGGCCGATGGGCTCTCTGCCATGCATGACGGCTTCGAGGCCGACGCCATCGTTTTCGATATCACGATGCCCGAGATGGACGGCTTCGCATTTTTGAAGAAGATGGAGGAAAAGGGCATCGGGAAGGAGTCGATCAAGATAGCGCTCAGCAACCAAAGCGACGATGCGGAAAAGGAGAAGGCCGCCGCCGCGGGCGCCGACCACTACATCGTGAAGGCCAACATGCTCCCGTCGGAAGTTGTCAACACCGTGGAGAAATACATCAAGAACGGAAAGTGAGATTCTCTGCCCAGACGCATTTGACACACATACATTAGAGTTGTATACAATATGGAGACACAACTTGGGAGGGCCGTATGGCTCTTTTTATCACGCCACAGGTGTGCTTCGAACTGTTCTTACTCTGCCTTACCTTCGAATGGGAGCAGGCGGAGGTGCGGTACGCAGCTACGATGGACAGGAAACAACCGCTCTATCCGGTAAAAACCGGCTTTACGACGATCGACAAAATAGGCCGCATCCTTCAGGGACTTGGCATTCTGACAAAAAAGCAGCGTGCCCTTCTCTCGAAGGACAGACGTCTGCAATTCCTTGTCATTCGCCATGCCGACACGATAGCGCCGGGGCAGTGGTTTGACACGCCGCTTCATAACTCCAAGCGAGAACTCCTGATCCAATGCGATCTCGGTGTGATCGATAATCGCGAACGGGTGCTTCGGAATATGCGTATCTACGCGACAGTGTATGGCCGTACGAAGGCCGAAGCTCTCAAGTCAAAATACGCCGGAATGGTTACCAAGGAGAGCTACTTCGCGGAGATCGAACGGCAAAACGCCTCATTGCCCGCCTCGAAAGCGGCTCAAGCGGCGATCTTCGCGCGTTATGGAGAACGCGTTGACGAAGAAACCCGATAGATAGTCCTAGAGCCGCACGTTGTGCGGCTTTTTTGTGTGGATAGATGAGCCACGTTGCATAAAAACTACAGTACAATAGATAGACATGGCTATCGACTACGCAACGACACTCAAGAAATACATCAACGTGCTCGCGCATGAAGGCGCGAGCGATCTGCACTTCACCGCCGGCTCGCATCCGACCATCCGCGTGACGGGCTCGCTCACCCCGATGCTCAAAGAGCCCGTGCTCACACCCGAAGATTCCGCGGGATTCCTCAAAGCACTCGTTTCGCCCGAGCAGCTCAAGCGATTCCTCTCGGATCAGGAAGTCGATTTTGCGTATGAAAATGAGGGGTATCGTTTCCGCGGTAACGCTTTTTTCCAAAAAGGCACTATTGGTATCGCACTGCGTCTTATTCCGAAGAAGATCCGCACCATCGCCGAACTCAATTTGCCCGACGTCCTCGAAAGCTTTGCGCGCAAAGAACAGGGATTCTTTCTCGTCGTGGGGCCGGTAGGGCAGGGCAAGACCACCACGCTCGCCGCGCTCATCGAGCTCATCAATCAGGAGCGTATGGAGCACATCGTCTCTATCGAAGACCCGATAGAATACATTTACGAAGGCAAGCAGTCGCTCATCGAGCAGCGCGAAGTGCGCATCGACACCAAGGATTTCCCGACGGCGCTCGTACAGGCTTTTCGTCAGGACATCGATGTGCTTCTCGTGGGCGAAATGCGCGGGCCGGAGACGATGGCTGCGGCCGTCACCGCCGCCGAGACCGGTCACCTCGTCTTCTCCACGCTGCACACGAATAATGCCGCGCAGACCATTGACCGTATCATCGACACCTTTCCCTCGACACAGCAAGACCAGATCCGCCTACAGCTCGCCTCATCGCTCGCCGGCATCTTTTCGCAGCGCTTGGTGCCGCGCGTCTCGGGCGGTCTTATTCCTGCCTACGAGCTCCTCATCAACAACAAAGCCGTGGCCAACCTCATCCGCGAGAAACGCACACATGAGATCAACACCGTCATCGAAACGGGCTCAACAGAGGGTATGATAGATATGAACCGCTCGCTCGCAGAACTCGTCGCGCGCGGAGAGATCAGTGTGGAAAATGCGTACCAATACTCGCTCAATCCGAATGTGCTGAACAAACTTCTCTAAACCATGGCACTTTTTTCATACAATGCGCTCGATCAGGAGGGGAATGCACGCGAGGGCACGATCGATGCCGTAAATATCGATATCGCGATCGCGGCGCTGCAGAGGCGCTCGCTCATCGTTTCGCGCATCGCGCCCGTGGAGGCCAAGCGCTCGCTCAAAGATCGCATACCGCTCTTCGATCGCATTTCGCAATCCGATATCGTCGTGCTCTCGCGTCAGATCACCACGCTCTTCGAGGCGCAGGTCTCCGCGCTGCGCGCCTTTCGTCTCCTCGCCGCCGAAGCGCGTACGCCGCAGCTCTCCGAACGGCTCAACGAGATCGCCAATTTGATCCAAAGCGGTTCCTCCATCTCAGCCGCGCTCTCCACGCATCCGGAAATGTTCTCGCCCTTTTATGTCAACATGGTGCGTGCGGGCGAAGAGACGGGCAAGCTCGACGAAACATTCCAATTCCTCGCCGATTATCTCGACCGCAACTACGAGATCACCCAAAAAGCGCGCAACGCCCTCGTGTATCCGGCGTTCATCATTTTCACCTTCGTGGTCGTCATGTTCCTCATGCTCACGCTCGTCATTCCAAAGCTCGCCGACATGCTCTCCGACGTGGGTCAGGCAGTGCCGATCTACACCCGGATAGTCATTGGCATCAGCGTATTCCTTCGCCGTTACTTCATCCTCATCATCATCATGTTTTTCCTTGCCGTGGCAGCCCTCGGGCGCTATATCCAAACGCCCCCCGGCCGTCTCATGTTCGCGCGCGCGCGTTTGCAGACCCCCGGCATCGGTGGCATCTATGAGAAGATCTTTCTCTCGCGCATTTCCGACAACCTCTCTACGATGCTCAAGAGCGGCATTCAGATTTTGCGCGGATTGGAGATCACCGGCGCGGTCGTGGAAGATCCCGTGTACGAAGCCGTTATCACTGCGGCAGCTATCGATGTGAAGGGCGGTATGCCGCTCTCCGAGGCGCTGCGCAAACACTCGGAGATCCCCGGCATTATCGTGGCCATGGTCAAGATCGGCGAAGAGACCGGCAACATGGGCCAGATCCTCGAAACAATGGCGCGTTTCTACCGCCGCGAGGTCAATTACGCCGTCGACACGCTCGTCGGTCTCATCGAGCCATTCATTATCGTGCTCCTCGCTGTCGGCGTCGCCGTGCTCCTTGCCTCCGTCCTCGTACCTATCTACAACATCGCCTCCTCCTTCTAGCCTGCAAGTCCAGCGGGCCAGTTGTTCACATTAGCGAAATTAAATTTCGCGCACGAGGGCTATCATAGAGCAATGCACGCACGTACGATCACTCTGCGCTTCGCGCTCATGATCGGCGCGATGGCCACTATCGCTGCGTGCTCCGCGATACGGACAGCATCCGCGGCAAGCACACAGTGGAACAAGCAAGAGACCCTCGGCATCTGCATCCCGACCACCGTTACAGGCGAATTTCCACCCAATATTTCCTCGGCCGGAGCACAGTGGAACAGCACCAATCTCTACCTACCGAGCAGTAATTATCTTGCGAGCGCCACATTCAATACCTGTACTGTCGATTCAATTAATAATCCGAACATAAGCATCACGTATCACGCGGATATCGTGAATACGGCGACCGGCGCGATAGTGCCTCCGGGTGGCACCGTGCCCTTCGGTGCCCATCTCAAAGTGGAATTTACGCCGCACCTTTCGCAAGATGTGAACTGGTTTGGCACTGGCGGGTCCAATGATACGCCGTACGGAGATTGGGTCGCAGCCGCGGGTGCCCCCGGTCCCATCACATGTGCCGACAAAGATTACATGCAAACAGTGCCGATGGTTTATTATGGCGCGACCAGTACGTACACGATCAAATCGTACGCGGATCTCGACGTCGATCCGCCGGTCAAAACGTTCGCCGGTCTCGGCGGTATGACCTGTACCATTAATGGTGCGAGTGCCGATTGCACCGCATCATCGCAAGGTTTGCAGAATATCGTTTTCAATTTTGCGCCGACGACAGGCAAATTCTACGGCCGAATATTCTTCCCGCCGTTCTTCGATGTCCTTTATCCGGGCAAGAACGGCAGCGGCGGCGCATCCGATGTCTCCGCCGTCCTGCAAAATTGCGTCGGCAATAACCAGCCGATGTGGCTCACCAACGGGCAGCTTCTGCAGACGAGCGGCACGGCGTACGTGTTGCAGGTCCCTGTGCAGAGTATCCCGTATCCGATAAATGTATCCGCGCCGGATCTGCCGCCCGCAGCGCCGACCGTCACGGCTGGCTCGTGTACTACAGGCGTGCAGACCACGATCACGATGCAGACCACCGATCCCGAAAACAATCAGATCAAATACGGCATAGATTGGGACGCCGACGGTGTCGTCGATCAATGGGTGCCGCCAAGCGGATACGTCGCATCCGGCATGGCGCAGACAGCGACGCGCACGTACTCGACGACGGGTTCTAAAACGATAAAAGTCCTTGCAGCGGATGACCAGGGCGCGCAATCTACTTGGACGACGACCACCTTTGCCTGCAACGCGCCGCCCTCCTGCAGCAATGGCCTCGATATCAATACGTATCCATCCTGCTCATGCCCCGTGGGCAAAGTGCAGCAGGGGAGTCTCTGCGTGACGCCCACGTGCAGCAATGGCCTCGATATCAATACGTATCCGTCCTGCACGTGCCCGAGCGGACAAACTCAGAGCGGCACTACTTGCATCGTGCCGTCCTGTCCCGCGGGTCAGACGTGGAACGGCACGAGCTGCGTCCAGACATCTTGTGCCAACGGACTCAATTTCACTACGTATCCTTCATGTACATGCCCGAGCGGTTATATCCAGAATGGAACTATCTGTGTCGTGCAAAGCTCTACGTGTTCCAACGGCCTCGATATCACGAAGTATCCGTCATGCTCGTGCCCCAGCGGATACGTCCAAAATGGCAATCTGTGCGTGCAGCAATCTTCCACCTGCAGCAATGGCCTCGACATAACTAAGTATCCGAGTTGCGCCTGCCCGAGCGGCCAGACCCAAAGCGGCACTACCTGCGTCGCATCATCATGTGCGAATGGCCTCAGCATCACCCAGTACCCCTCGTGCACGTGCCCATCGGGGTACGTACAGAGCGGGACAGCCTGCGTGCAGCAATCCTCCACATGCAGCAACGGCCTCGATATGACTAAGTACCCGAGCTGCGCGTGCCCGAGCGGACAAGTACAAAATGGTTCGACCTGTATGCTCAATCCGTGCGCCAGCAACCAGACATGGAACGGCACTGTATGCGTCAACGTTTCCTGTACCAACGGTCTCGACGTCACGCTCTATCCCTCGTGCACGTGCCCGAGCACATTCGTGCAGAGTGGGAGCACGTGTGTGTGTCCTGCAGGCTATACGCTCAGTGGAAGTCAGTGTGTGCCGCAGTGCGCCGTGATGAATTTCTGTCAGGGCAGCGCTCTCTATCATCAATACGCCGACTGCAGTACGCAATTCATGCAGACATGCTCGTACTCCTGTTCCGCTGGCGCATGCCAAGCCGCGCCCGCACCCACCGGCACCCTCACGGCGACGCCGTCGCTCGTGGCGCAGGGCTCCACTTCGCAGATTAAGTGGAGCACGACCAACGTCGTCGCGACCTCCTGCACCGTGACCGGCAACGGCAACAGCTGGAGCGGCACCTCAGGCACACAGACCTCCGCTCCCATCCAAGGACAGGTGACGTACACGCTCACATGCAGGGGGCTCGATGGTTCCACGCTCACGGTGACGACGACCGTCAATATCATTCCGACCTTCTGTGAGCCGGGGGTGCCGGGGTGTTAGTTGTTCACACAGGCAAAACCAAATTTCGCGTATAGGCGTTAACATAGAGCAATGCTCGCCCGCGCGAAATTCTCCGCAATTGCACTATTATTTTTTGCGA
>CAZHOB010000012.1:0-31839 GCA_964534465.1 uncultured Candidatus Saccharibacteria bacterium | reverse complement strand
GACGACCGTCAATATCATTCCGACCTTCTGTGAGCCGGGGGTGCCGGGGTGTTAGGAGTGCGATCAATCGATAAAAAACAAGTACCGTCCGCTTTCGCGGACGGTAATTATTTTTTTGAGCTTTCGGTTTTGCCTCCGCGAATGACTCTCCAGTCGTCGCGGCGCTCGAGCGCTGCTCTGTCGCGCTGCTCGTATTCCTTGATGCACGCGCGAGAACAAAAAAGTTTGTGCCCCTGCTTCGGATGGGGGATCTGCATAAATCCCAATCTCACGCCACATTCGGCGCAGTGCTTTTTGTCCATTCACGGCTCCCCATGCAGAGTGCTCTGCGGAAGACGCTCCTCCAACAGGTGATTTTTTACCAAAAAAACATGCAATGCTCCGCCGATAAGCAGAGCGAGAAGTATGATGCACATTCCGAAGAACATGTACGGGATGAACGCATTGGTGAACTTCTTGAATCCTTCCATGGCACTCACTCACAGGATTATCTTGAAAAGTACGCCGTAGCATATCGCTGAAAAGACGAGCACGATGATGTTGGTCGGCAGCGTTTCCCAAAAAATCTCTTTCTGCCGATCGTTCATCTGCCACCATTTCTTTGCCTCTCTGGGCGGACTGTATCCGCACCTCGGACACTTGTTCTTTACAGGCACGTTTGCCTCCTAATGAGGTTGCTTCTTGTATTGTACCGCCGGTTTGGTAGGGCTAAAACGCAAGGGTAACCCTTGGGGAATAAAGTGTAAGGGTTACCCTTGAGTTTTCTGGGGTTATCCACACAAAAAAGAGGGCACGACGGGAAGCGCGGTACAATAACCCTACACGAAGACGTGTAGATTTATTAAGTTTGTTGTTATTAAAAACGTCGAAAAATTATTATGCAATCGAAGAAACGCGGTTTCACCCTGATCGAACTCTTGGTGGTCATCGCAATTATCGGTCTTTTGGCATCTATCGTTCTCGCATCTCTTAACAGCGCACGTAAGAAGAGCCGCGACGCTCGTCGCTTGGCTGACCTGAAGCAGCTCCAGAACGCTCTTGAGCTCTACGCCAACGACAACGGAGGCAATTATCCGAACCAGGCTGCTGCCGGCAACATCACGAGCATTCAAGCGTCTCTCGTCACCACGTACATCGCAGCTCTTCCGGGCGATCCGCTCGGTGGCGCCAACACCTACCAGTACAAGTCCAGTGCCGCGTCAAATTCTACCGGCTACTGCATCGGCGCACTTCTCGAAGGCACCGGCATCCCGACACCAAGCACGACCTGTGCCTCCGGAGTCAATCTCATCGGCGTCACGCAAGGTGTAGGCAACATCAACTACGCGGTCGGCAACTCCTGATCCGTGTCTCCAAGGCTATGCAAATCTTTCGCATTGCCTCAAAGCAGCACCGCTCCCGAGGGGGCGGTGCTGCTCGCATGGGTGAGAGGGGATTCTCTCTCATCGAACTCCTCGTAGTTATCGCCATCATCGGCATTTTGACCACAATAATAATGGCCTCGCTCTCCCAAGCCCGCAAACGCGGCCGCGACGCGCGCCGCGTAGCCGATGTCCGCCAACTCCAGCTCGCTCTCGAGCTCTACTACGACGGCAATGGCAAGTATCCGACGGCTCTCTCCGCTCTTTCCGGCCCTGGCTACATCCCTGCAATACCGCATGATCCGGGCAATGGTTACGATTATGCATACGTGGCACTTCAAGGTGCCGGCGCAAACGCTGCCGACTGTGCAAGTTACCACCTTGGCACGCGACTTGAAATTTACAGTACCGGCGCAGGTTCGCCGTTCAATGACGATTTGGACAAAGTCGGTGCCGGAACATATCCATCCGCCGACGGAACAATATGTACCAATAGCGCGTGGGGCGGCAATGGCAGCGCCGACGCCAACTACATTCAAGCGCAAAGCGGAGATTTCAGCGGCACTGACAGTGCTGGAAATCCTGTGTACGACATGCGCCCCTAACTCTCTATGACGAGGTCGACGAGGGGATTTACATTGATAGAATTGCTGGTCGTTATCGCGATCATCGGCCTTTTGGCTTCTATCGTCCTCGCTTCGCTCAACAGTGCTCGCAAGAAGAGTCGCGATGCGCGACGCATGGCGGATCTCAAGCAGTTGCAAAATGCGCTTGAACTTTATGCCAATGAGAACGGCGGAAAATATCCGCTGCAGGCCTCGCAAGGCACTTTACCCCCCTCTCTCACGCCCTCGTTCATCAGCGCTCTCCCTTCGGACCCGTCAGGCGCGCAAGCATATCAATACATTTCCAATGCAGGGCAGACCTCGTACTGCATGGGAGCACTCCTCGAAGGGGTATTGCCGGCCCCGAGCACCACATGCACGGCTATCGTCCTTTCCAGTGTCGTCAACTATCAGCGCGGTAATTAACCACAATTACGTTTACGTAAGAGGAGAACGAGGCACTCAGGCGTGCGACAATAGGTGCAATGCTTACGGCACTTGTTTTCGGGATGTTGGGGCTTATCGTCGGGAGTTTTCTCAATGTTTTGATATTGCGACATGGGGAGAGGGCACTGACGGGGAGGAGTGCGTGCATGACCTGTGAAAAGACGCTCGCGTGGTACGACCTTGTGCCCGTGCTCTCGTGGGTGGCGCTGCGCGGACAGTGCAGTATGTGCGGCGCATCTATCTCGGTGCAGTATCCGCTCGTTGAAGCGCTGACGGGAGTGCTTTTTGCCACAGTGGCGACGGCGCTCGTGCCGCTCTACATCAGCACACCACTCATGCTCGTCGGCATCACGGTGCTCTCGCTCGTGATAGTCTCGCTTTTCGTGGCAATTGCGGTGTACGACATCTACCACACCATTATTCCCGACCCGTGGGTATACACATTCGTCTTCCTCGCGCTCTTTTCGCAATTCCTCATGCCCGGTCTCGCGCTTCCCGATATCCTTCCCATCGTGCTCTCGGGGCCGCTTGTGGCTGCGCCGCTGTATCTGCTCTGGCGATTTTCCGATGGTATGGCGATGGGATTCGGCGATGTGAAATTCGCGCTCGGGATGGGCTGGCTGCTCGGCCTTGGCGCGGGCTACATCGCGCTCTTTTTTGCGTTCATTATCGGCGCACTTTTCAGCATCCCGCTCCTGATGATGTCATCGGTGTGGTGGCGCGACACTGTGCGGTTTTTTACCCCCAAGAGCGCATCGCAGGGCACACCAATGGGTTATACAATGAAGAGTGAGGTGCCGTTCGGGCCGTTCCTCATAGCGGGCACTATTGCCGTGTGGCTTCTTTCTATGTACGGCGTTCACCTCATCATATTTCAGTAAGTAGTACGTAGTACGTACAACGTAGCACATTCAAAAAATCACATGAAAAATACCCAGCCACTACGTACTACGAACTACGTTCTACGTTCTGAGCGGGGTTTTACATTGATCGAGATGCTCGTCGTCATCGGCGTTATCGTCGTCGTCGCGGGAGTGGTCTTGGCCAACAACACGCGATTTGGCGGCACCGTGCTGCTCGAAAATTTCGCCTACGACGTGGCGCTGCAGGTGCGCCAATCGCAGGTGTACGGCATCTCGGTCGTGCGCTTCGGCACCAACAATTTCACCGCGCCGTACGGCGTGCATTTTGATACAGCCCTCAACACGCAGTACCTCTTTTTTGCCGACGCCGTCAATGGCAACGGCTTCTACGACTCGGGCGAGCTCGTAAAAACGACGACGCTCACGCGCGGTTTCAAGATCAACCGTGTGTGCGTGACGCCCCTTACGGGGCCGGAAGATTGCACTATCACGAAGCTCGATGTGATCTACAAGCGTCCCGAGCCCGATGCATACATCCGCGCCAACTCGCTCGCACCGACCTACGGCATGGGCCGCGTCCAGCTTGTCTCGCCGCGTGGAGACACCATGAGCGTCAATATTTACAACAACGGGCAGATCTCGGTGAGCAGACCATAACTATGGAAAGCACGAAACCCGAAACCCGAAATCCGAAAAAAAATCCGCAGAAAGGATTCACGCTCGTGGAAATGATAGTTTCTATCGCACTTTTTTCTATCGTGATGGTCGTGTGCGTGACCGCGCTGCTCGCGCTCGTGAATGCCAATCGTAAGGCGCAGGCGCTGCAGTCCGTCATGAACAATCTCAATATTTCGCTCGACGACATGGCGCGCAACATTCGCATGGGCAGCCACTACCATTGCTCCTCGACGATCGACGCGACCACGCACGATTGCCCCAATGATGTGGACAATCAGACATTTATCTTCGAGCATTTCGGCGGCAGCAGAAGCGATTTCAGCGATCAATGGATATACAAATACGATGCTCCCAACAAACGCATTTTGAAATCCATCAACGGCGGCACCGATTACGTATCCATCACAGCTCCCGAGGTGGCTATAGACAACATGAAATTCTACGTCATCGGTACGACCATCGACGATACGACGCAGCCACGCGTCACCATCGTCGTTTCGGGCACAGCCAATGCCGCCAATGTGAAATCGAAAGAGAGTTTCCATATCCAGGTAACCGCTGTGCAACGCGCCATTGATCTATGAAAAATCGTATATCGTATATCGTATATCGTATATCGTATGGGATCCGCGGAATTCCCATACCAAATACTAAATACCAAATACAAAATACTCGTTCCTCCGGTTTTACTCTTGTGGAAACATTGGTGGCCATATCGCTCCTCACCATCGCTATCATCGCGCCAATGTCGCTGACGGTATTGTCTTTGGCCGGCGCTATGTATGCCAAAGACCAGCTGACCGCCTACTTCCTCGCGCAAGAGGGAGTGGAGGCGGTACGCAGCGTACGCGATGGCAATATTCTCTCGACCGTGCTCGGCTCGCCGACGGCGACATTCAACAACATTCCTGTCGGAGGCGCCTTTACCGTAGACACGCACACGGTGCCCGCCACCATTACATCGTGTCCCAACGGCATCTGCCCATTTTTGCAAACGGACGGCGTGCTCTTCGGCTACGCATCGGGATGGGCGAGTACGCGATTCAAGCGCTCCATCACTGTTACACCCGTGAATCAAAACGAGCTGCGCGTGCAAGTGACGGTCGCGTGGCTCACGAGCCCGTTCCAAAATCGTCAATTCACGCTCTCCGACAATCTCTATGCGTGGGTCAACACGGGAGGGGGCTCGTCTTCCTCATCCAATCCCGCGACGGTGTGGGTGGATGATTCCTTGCCCAACGGTGCCTCGCCCTCGTCCGACGGTGGCGATGGCTGGACATGGGTCGCCAACAATCCGCTGCCATTTAGCGGTACGCTCTCCGCACAGTCCAATGTCGCCGCGGGAGAACACCAGCACTACTTCAGTGGTGCCACAGCGACACTCTCGGTGGGCGCGAGCGATACGCTCTTCACGTATGTGTATCTCGATCCGAGCAATCCGCCGACAGAGATCATGCTGCAGTGGAACGACGGCTCATGGGAACACCGCGCGTATTGGGGCGCCAACAATATCGGCTGGGGCGTCGATGGCACAGTGAGCAGAATGAGTATGGGAGCGATCCCCGCGACCGGGCAGTGGGTCAAGCTCTCGGTACCGGCCAGCACGGTCGGCCTTGGTCCAAGTACGCTCAATGGTATGGCGTTTACTACATACGACGGGCGAGCTACTTGGGACTATGCAGGAAAACAATAGGATATTTGTGAAAATCGCGAGTTGCTGCGTTGCGGGTCCCTGCCGTAATGCTCACCGTACCTCCAGTACGACTCGCATTCCGGCACTCCCGCGCCTAGCATCTCATCGATTTTCACAAAAATCCGAGCTGCTTGTATGAATATTTTTCTAACACCGAAAAATTCGCAAAGAGGATTCACTTTGTTGCTTTCTGCGATAGTGGCATCCATCGTCGTGGCTGTCGGCGCGGCGATCTATAGCGTCGCGATGAAGGAATTGAATCTCTCCGCGACGGGCCGCGATTCGCAATTCGCTTTTTATTCCGCCGACACGGCTTCCGAATGCGCGCTCTATGCCGACATCAATCTGCGCATTTTCAGCACGACGACGCCGCCGACCGGCATCTCCTGCGACGGCGCGACATCGACCGTGAGCACGGTGAGTAATCTCAATCCCTCCCAGAGTGGTTCGGCATCGTACACAAGTCCCGGCACGTACACTTTTAACACACCCACCAATTACGGCGTGCTTACTGTCACGGTCAACGGCGCAGGCGGCGGTGGCGGTGGCGGCGCGCGCGTCGGATTTACTGCAGGACAAGACGGCACTGTCGGCGCGCAATCCTCGTGGGCGGGCACCGTGGTCGGCAACGGCGGCTCGGGCGGTCAAGGTGGCCGTCTCTCCGGCGCCAACGGCACCGCGGGCGCTCCCGGAGATTTCGGCGGCGGCGACAGCGGCACGACAGGCGGCGGCTCGGCGGGTGGCGCAGGCGGCCTCGGCAGCGGCGGCGGCACTTCGCAAACCAATCGCGGGTATGTCATCTCCGGCACGTTCTGGACGGTGCCATCTGATTGGAATTCCTCCAACAATTTCGTGGAAGTGATCGGCGGTGGCGGCGGTGGCTCGGGTGGCGCTACGCCGGGCGGTGGAGGTGGCGGCGCGTATTCCAAAACTACGAATATTCCTCTCTCGCCGGGTGCCAACGTTACCGTCGCGATAGGCAGCGGCGGCGCGGGCTCCTCCGGCGCGACGGGAGGCGCGGGCGGCGACACGTATTTCAACGGCACTTCGTGCGGCGCAGCATCGGTGTGTGCAAAAGGCGGCGGCGCGGGCACGGGCACCGGCGGCGTCGGCGGTTCCAACACTTCGGGCGTGGGCTCGCTCAAATTCAGCGGTGGCAACGGCGGTTCATATTTCAGTACATTTGCGGGCGGCGGCGGCGGCGCGGCGGGACCAAATGGCATCGGCAACAACGGCGCCAATGCCGGCATCTCGAGCGGCAACGGCGGCTCGGCCGATGCGGGCGCGGGCGGCTCCGGAGGTCTCGCTTCCGGCGGCGCAGGCGGCAACGGCTCTGAGTGGGATGCGACGCACGGCGCAGGAGGCGGTGGCGCAGGCGGTGGCGGCGGAGGTGGCGGCACGACCAATACGTACTATCTCACGAGCGGCATAAGCTGGACCGTTCCATCGGATTGGAACAACGCCAACAATTCCATCGAAGTCCTTGGCGGCGGGGGAGGCGGCATGGGTTCTACCACTGCCGGTGGCGGTGGTGGTGGCGCATATTCCAAAAGCACCAACATCACACTTCCTTCCGGCAATGTTACCTATGCGATCGGCGCGGCCGGCACGGGCTCGAGCGGCGGCGCGACTCCCGGCGCGGGCGGCGACACATATTTCAACGGCACGACATGCGCGGGCTCCTCGCTCTGCGCCAAAGGTGGCGCGAGCGGTACTGCCACAGGCGCAGCGGGTGGCGCGGCAGCCTCCGGAGTCGGCGTCACCAAATTCAGCGGCGGCGGCGGCGGTTCATATTTTTCAACATTCGCGGGCGGCGGCGGCGGCGCGGCGGGACCAAATGGCGCCGGCAACGCTGGCGCGAGCGCGGGCGTGAGCAACGGCAACGGCGGCTCCGGCGACGCCGGCTCGGGTGGTGCCGGTGGCATTTCATCCGGCGGCGCAGGCGGCGCAGGCACCGAAATGGGCTCGAGCAATGGCGCGGGCGGTGGTGGCGCAGGCGGTGGCGGAGGCGGTGGCATCACCAATATCGCTTACCTTACCAACTCAGGTACATGGACAGTCCCCGGCGATTGGAATTCCTCCAACAATACTATCGAAGTGATCGGGGGCGGCGGCGGCGGCTCACCGGGTCAGTACACCGGCGCGGGTCGCGGCAACGGCGGAGCCGGTGGCGGATATTCTTCGGTGAGCAGCCTCGCGCTCACTCCCGGCGCACTCATTACATATTCCACGGGCGCAGCCGGTGCGGGCGGCACGAGCTCAGGCGGCGGCACGACCAACACGTACTATCTTACGGGCGGCACGAGCTGGACGGTCCCGAGCGATTGGAATTCAAGTAACAACACAGTAGAGGTGGTGGGCGGAGGAGGAGGAGGCGCAGGCAGCGCAAGCGCAGGCGGCGCAGGCGGCGGCGCATATTCCAAATCGACCAACGTCGGGCTCACGCCGAGCGCGGCCATCACGGTCGCAATTGGCTCCGGCGGCATCGGCTCGACCGGCGGCGCAAGCGGCGGCACCGGCGGCGACACATATTTCAACGGCACGACATGTTCGGGTTCCACGCTCTGTGCCAAAGGTGGCGGCGGTGGCAGTGGCGCAGGCACCGGCGGTACCGGCGGCGCATCAGCATCCGGAGTCGGAGTAACAAAATATAGCGGAGGCAGCGGCGGCGCATCGAGCGGCGCGTTTGCAGGCGGCGGCGGCGGCTCGGCAGGTCAAACAGGAGCGGGCGGAGCAGGGCTCGCAGCTACAGGCTCTGCGAGCGGCAACGGCGGTCAGGGTGATGCAAGCACGGGCGGCGCGGGCGGCATCGCGCCGGGCGGCGCGGGTGCCAACGGCACTGAAATGGGCTCAAGCAATGGCGCAGGCGGCGGCGGCGCGGGCGGCAGCGGCAGCGTATCGCCCGTTACCAATACCGCGTACCTCACGAGCGGCAGCAGCTGGAGTGTCCCATCAGATTGGAACTCGGCCAACAACTCCGTCGAGCTTATCGGCGGTGGTGGTGGAGGAGGCAGCGGTGGAAGCGGGAGTAACACGAGTGGCTCGCCCCAAACGATTTATCTCACGAGCGGCAGCAGTTGGCCCGTTCCTGCAGATTGGAACAATAGCAACAACTCCGTCGAGATCATCGGCGGCGGCGGCGGCGGTGCCAACGGTGCCGCAGGCTCCTCCGGCGGCGGCGTCACGAATATTGCATATGTCACGACCGGCACTACGTGGCCCGTCCCGAGCGATTGGAACTCCGCCAACAACACCATCGAAGCTATCGGCGGCGGGGGAGGTGGCGGCACCGGCAGCTCGGGCACGGGCAGCAGCGTGGGTGCGACGGTGACGGTAACGCTCACCACGAGCCCGAGCCTGACAAAAATTTATCTTACATCCGGCTCTGGGAGCTGGACCGTGCCGGCGAATTGGAACAATTCAAATAACACTATAGAAGTCATCGGCGGCGCAGGCGGAGGGGGCGGTGCCTATAGTGTGTGTAACGCAACGGGCGGAGGCGGAGGGGCTGGTGGGTATTCAAAGATGACCAATGTCACGTATTCTGCCGGTGCTACTATCTCGTATTCTGTGGGTGCTGGCGGCGCAGGTGGAACTCCCAATGGAGACCTTACATCAGCATCAAGCGGTGGAAATGGTGGTGATACATGGTTTCAAAGCACCGGTACTCTTCTCGCAAAAGGGGGTACCGGAGGTGCCCCTCCGACGTACGACGGCTTAACATGCACCGGGGGCGCAAATGGAGCGGGTGGCTCTTCAGCGAGCGGCGCGGGCACCACAAAAACCTCCGGAGGTTTTGGTTCCGTGTCGAATGGGGGTGGAGCGGGAGGTTCCCACGGAGATGGCGTATCGGGAGGCGCAGGAGATGCCGGATTTGGCGGTGCGGTCGGTGGAGGATGGGGCACAGAATGGGATGCTACGCATGGTTCGGGAGGCGGCGGCTATGCAGGTCTCCAAGGTAGCAACACTTCTTCTTCGGGACAATCGGGCGGCGGATATGGCGGCGGTGGCGGTGGCGGAGAGTACGACGGTAACACCCTTCCGGGAGGCGGTGGAGCAGGAGGGGGAGGTATTATCGTCATCACGAATATCCCCCCACTTACAGGATGGATCGTTCCGGCCGATTGGAATAATGCAAATAATAGTATCGAAGTCATCGGCGGCGGCGGCTCAGGAGCCTCCAGCAACGTGTCTCTTCATGCGACAGGCGGCGGCGGTGGCGGATACAGCAAGATAACAAATCTCGCACTCACACCGGGAACCGGCATCAATTATAGCGTTGGCTCCGGAGGAGCTGCAGTGCCAGTGCCCGCAGGTAGCGCCGTCAACGGTAACGCCGGCTCTGACACGTGGTTCCAAAGTACAGCTACGGTACTCGCGCACGGTGGTCAAGGCGGTCCGGATTGGCCCGGTTCAACTCCCGGCGGCGCAGGCGGTTCTACGTCCGGCGCGGTGGGCTCGACTGTCTTTGCAGGTGGCGCGGGAGGTGCGCTGACATCATGTTGCGGCGCAGGCGGCTCGGGCGGTGGCGGCGCGGCAGGACCAAGTGGTGCCGGTGTCGCTGGCGTGAGTAGCAGCGGAGGCGGCGGCACAAAGACAGCCGGCGGCGCGGGAGATGCGAGCTTTGGCGGAGCAGGTGGCGCGATCACATTGTCGGGAAGTGCAGGCACTGAATGGGATGCGTCTCATGGCTCCGGCGGTGGAGGTGGCGGCAATAGTTGTAGCTGTACATCGCCCATACCGAATGGCGGCTCATATGGCGCGGGCGGTGGCGGCGTCACGATGAACGTAGGCGGCTCTTCGGGTGCCGGCTATCAAGGCATCATCGTCATCAAATACGCTCCGGTCATCGCCGGTACCAATGGTACTTCGGGTAAGGGTGGCGGTGGCGGTGCATATGCCAAAGCGACCAATGTATCGCTCACTCCCAATGGCACTATTTCAATATCAATTGGCGGTGGCGGTGGCGCAGGGAGCGCAGGTGGTGACACATGGCTCAATAGCACTGCGACGGTACTCGCCAAAGGTGGAGCTTCTGGCAGTGGCGGCGGTGCAGGCGGCGGCTCGGGCTCTGTCGGCAGCACGATTTTCAATGGAGGAAATGGAGGCGGCGCATTTGCATCCACCAATAGCGGAGGCGGCGGAGGTGGCGGCGCAGCAGGACAAGGCGGCGCGGGCAACACCGGCGCAACTTCCGGCAGTAGCACCGGCGCAAGCGGCGGCAGTGGAGACGCGGGAGGTGGCGGCGCAGGTGGCGGCGCAGGAAGCGCCGGCGGCAACGGTACCAACTTTGATGCGACGCATGGCTCGGGCGGTGGAGGCGGAGGCGGCAGTGGAGTGAGCGGCGCAGGCGGCAACGGCGGTTCATACGGAGCAGGAGGCGGTGGCGGCGGCGCAGGCTCACCCGGCAGTGGCGCAGGCGGTAGCGGTCAGCAAGGTATGCTCAAGATCACGTACACCACAGCTGTCACGAGTTCCAATGCAAATGCGGGCGGTGGCGGTGGTGGTGGCGCATACTCGAAGAGCACAAATGTTGCTCTCACACCGAGCGGCTCAGCCTCATATTCAATTGGTGCCGGCGGAGGTGCCGGAGGAGCTGGCGGCGATACGTGGTTCGTTAATACGGCGACGTTGCTCGCCAAAGGAGGAGGTGGCGCCAGTGGCGTCAGTGCAGGCAGCGGCGGACAAGGACCCTCGGGAGTCGGTAACACGCTGCGAAATACCGGCGCTGGAGGTGGCAATGGATTTTCAACGGCAGGAAGTGCGGGCGGCGGCGGCGGAGGTGGAGCGGCGGGACAAAGTGGTAATGGCAACACCGGCATCACCGCAAGCTCTGCGACCGGCGGTACCGGCGGCGCAGGCGACAACGCCACCGGCGGCGCAGGTGGAGGCGCGGGCCTCGGCGGCGGCAACGGCAGCGAAATGGGTGGCTCGACCGGAGGCGGAGGTGGCGGAGGCGGAGGCAATGGCGTCGGTGGCACGGGAGGATTAGGCGGCACTTACGGCGCAGGCGGCGGCGGCGGCGGCGCGGGCATCGGCACGACAGGCGGCGGCGGCGGCGGACGACAGGGAGTGATAAAGATCGTATACACACCGGCAGCTATAGTGGTCAATGGTAATTCCGGCGGCGGCGGTGGTGGCGGCGCGTACGTGAAAAATACCAATGTGACGCTTACACCGAGCACGGCAGTTTCATATTCAATAGGCACTGGAGGTGGTTCGGGCGGAAGTGGCGGCAACACGTGGTTCATCAACACTGCGACCATGCAAGCGCAGGGCGGTTCTGGCGGCGGAGCCACGGGTGGCGGTACAGGAGGACAAAGCGCAAGCTCCGTCGGCACGACAAAATTCAACGGCGGCACCGGCGGCACAGGTATCAACAGCACAAGCGGCGGCGGTGGTGGCGGAGGTGGAGCGGCGGGACAAAATGGCGCAGGAAATGTCGGCGGCAATTCCGGCGGTAGCGGCGGCGCAAGTGGTGGCTCCGGCGATGCGGGCACCGGCGGCGCAGGTGGCGGCGCGGGCCTCGGCGGTGGCAATGGCGGCGAAATGGGTGGCTCGACCGGCGGTGGTGGCGGAGGTGGCGGAGGCAGCGGCGTGAGCGGCGTAGGCGGCACGGGCGGCACATACGGCGCGGGCGGTGGTGGCGGTGGTGCGGGTTCTCCCGGCACGGGAGCAGGCGGTAGTGGTCGGCAGGGAGTGATAAAAATTACATACACAACGACGGGTACAGCCGGCGGCAATGGCGGCGCAGGCGGCAACTGGGGCGCAGGCGGCGGCGGTGGCCCCGGCTCGACCGGCGGCAACGGCCGAGCAGGTTTCATCAAGATCACCAACACGACCGGTTCTTCTGGCTCCGGCGGCGGCAACGGCGGTGACACTTATTTCAATGGTTCAGCGTGCGGTACATCTTCGGTGTGCGGGAAAGGCGGCACGGGCGGCTCGGGCACTGCATCGTCGGTGGCCGCGGGAGGTGCATCGGCGAGCGGCGTGGGCACGGTGAAATATTCAGGCGGCAACGGCGGTCAGGGTTCGACCACGCTCGGCGGTGGCGCTGGCGGTGGCGGCGCTGGCGGCAAGACAGGTGCCGGCAATGCAGGCACGGCAGTTACTACGAATAATGGAGCAAATGGCGGCTCGGGAAGCGCGGGCGGGGGTGGCAGCGCGGGAGTGGGAAGTGCTTCGACCGGCACTGCCGGAGGTACCGGCGGGCTCGGCACCGATATGGATGCCACGCACGGCGCGGGCGGCGGCGGTGGTGGTGGCGCGGGCGACACGACGAGCGCGGGCTCGGCTGGAGGCACCGGCGGTCAATACGGAGCTGGCGGCGGCGGTGGGGGATACGGCGGTACTCTTGCACAAAGGAACGGCGGCAACGGCGTGGCCGGAGTCATCAAGATCACGTATACCTCGGCGCTCGGAGTAGGCAACGGCGGCGCGGGCGGCAACTACGGCGGCGCAGGCGGTGGCGGCTCGGGCGGCACGGGAGGCAATGGCAAACAAGGTTTGATAAAGATCGTCAACACGACGGGTGCGGCCACAGGTGTCGGTGGCGCGGGCGGAAGCTATGGCGGCGCGGGCGGCGGTGGCAGCGGAGCGAGCGGAGGCAACGGTCAGCAGGGAATGATCGCCGTTACCTACACCACGGCGACAGGTTCGGGCAACGGCGGACAAGGTGGCAACGGCGGACAGTCAGTGAAGACATACACGCCGAGCACGCTAGCACAGGGTTCGCCGGTAACGCTCATCGTTGGTGGCGGAGGCACAGGCGGCACTCCGGGAGGTGGCACGGCGACCGCGGGCGGTAATGGCGGCAACGGCACGATATATATCTCTTGGACCGGCGGCGCTGCCACGTGGAATTCCACGACCTTCTCATTCCAATCCGAAGCCAACGGCCAGTGCGCCATCACGACCATCACAAAATCCATCACAACGGGTACGCTCAAAAACACCATTCACTCCGACGGCTCAAATGTGCCGTGCGTTTCTACGACCACCTCACCGAGGGCATTGCAGCGCAGTGTTGAGATAAACTACTAATATGGAGAACTCAGGAAATAAGAAGTACGACGTAAGAAATAAGAATAAATTCTTAAATCTTACTTCTTACTTCCTGCCTCTGAATCAACGCGCGCAGCGCGGATTTACATTGCTCCTCGCTGCGCTCGTCGCGTCCATCGTCGTTGCCATCGGTGCCGCGATCTACTCCATCACCATCAAAGAGCTCAATCTCTCCGCGACGGGCCGCGATTCGCAGTTCGCTTTTTACGCAGCCGACACTTCTGCCGAATGCGCGCTGTACAACGACATCAATTTGCAGATCTTTAGTACGACGACTCCGCCCACGTCCATCTCGTGCGACGGCGCGACGACGACGGTCGGATGGGTAGCCAACGCAACGCAGAACAACGGCGGCCAGATGAGTTACACCATACCGGGCTCGTATACATTTACCACTCCCGCGCAATTCAATTCACTCACTGTTACGGTCAATGGTGCGGGCGGCGGGGGAGGCGGCGGCGCCAACGTCGGATTTACGAGTGGAAGCAATGGTGCAAATGGCACCGCGTCGAGCTGGAACGGCGCAGTCGTCGGCAATGCTGGCACTGGCGGACAGGGCGGTCGGCTGAGCGGAGCTACAGGGACGACCGGCACTGCGGGCACTGCAAGTGGTGGCGATACCAATTCCAGCGGTGCCGGTTCTTCTGGTGGGTCGGGTGGTTTCGGCACGATAGCAGGAGACGGCGGAGCGGGAGGAGCGGGAGGTCAAGCATTTAGAACATACACGTCATCGCAGATAGGGATGGGTGTACCGATAGCAGTCGTCGTGGGCATTGGCGGGAGCGGCGGCTCGCCGGGCGGCGGCGGAGCGAGGCCGGGCAGCAACGGCACGGGAGGTCTCGTATCTATCACATGGCAAGGGACAGCGCCCGCATGGAACTCGACCACTTTCTCATTCCTCACGCAGCCCAACGGTGTGTGTGCCATTACCTACCTTACAAAAACTATCATCAACGGAGCCATCAGAAATCTCATCCACTCCGACGGCTCCAATGTCCCTTGCTCCGCCACCACCACATCTCCCCGTGCGCTCCAACGCTCTGTGGAGATCAACTATTAGAGCCGCACCTTCTGCCCTTTCTCCCTTTAAGCCCTTTTGCGTTATGATGCGTTGGTATGATCCCGAAGGAGGCGCGCGAACGCTATGAAAAATTGAAGGCGACGATCAATCGCTATCGGTACGAATACCATGTGTTGGACAAGGAGGAGATATCTTCGCAGGCTCGGGATTCTTTGATGCGCGAATTGGCCGAGATCGAGAAGGAATATCCCGAAATCGTTGCGTCGGACAGTCCGACGCAGAGGATAGCCGGCAAGCCGCTGCCCAAATTTCTGAAGATACGACACAAGGTGCCGCAGTGGTCTTTTAACGACGCTTTTACGCCCGATGATGTGCGCGACTTCGATGCGCGCGTAAAGAGGATGTTGAAGCCCAAATGTGGGGATGTGCAGCCGAGCTATGTTTGCGAACTCAAGATAGACGGCCTCAAGATCGTCTATGAATACGAAAAAGGAATTTTGAAGACCGCTGCGACGCGCGGCGACGGCACCATCGGCGAAGATGTTACGCAGAATATCAAGACCATCGAGTCGGTGCCGCTCTCGCTGCAGCGGCCTGTCGACATCATCGTCGAGGGGGAAGTGTGGATGAGCGCCAAGAATTTGGAATTACTGAATAAGGCACAGGAAAAAGCAGGCAAGCAGACTTTCGCCAATCCGCGCAATGTCGCCGCAGGCTCCATCCGTCAGCTTGACCCGAGCATTGCCGCAGAGCGCAAACTCGACGTTTTCATCTATGATGTCGCGCAGACATCCGAGAAAATCCCCGACACGCAGGCAAAAGAGCTCGAGTATTTGCGCGAGCTCGGTTTCAAAGTGAATCCGCACCATAAGCTCGTGCCGGATATCGAAGGAGCCATCAAGTATTGGGACGAATGGAAAAAGAAAGGGCGGCATCAAGACTATTGGATAGATGGTGTGGTCATCAAGGTCAACGAGCGCGAGTATCAGGAAGCACTCGGCTATACGGGCAAAGCGCCGCGTTACACCATCGCTTTTAAATTTCCCGCCGAGCAAGCGAGCACGGTACTGGAAGATATCGCATTCCAAGTCGGGCGCACGGGTGTCGTGACGCCGGTCGCGCATTTGAAGCCCGTTTCGGTGGCCGGCTCCACCGTGTCGCGCGCGACTCTGCACAACGAAGACGAGATAAAGCGCCTGGACGTCCGCATTGGCGACACCGTCATAATCCAAAAAGCCGGTGACGTGATACCCGATATCGTGCAAGTGGTCAAAGACCTTCGGCCGAAGAATTCAAAGCCGTTCGCGTGGCCCACGCACGTAGCTGCCTGTGGCGGGAGCGGCAAGATAGAGCGCATCCCCGGCCAAGCCGCGTGGCGATGCGTCGACAAAAGCTCGCCGGAGCGTCTGCGCCGCACGCTCGCTTATTTCGTGAGCAAAAAAGCACTGGATTTCGATGGTGTCGGCGAGAAAGTCGTCGAAACATTGCACGACAATGGATTTGTGCAGACGTTCGACGATTTCTTCACGCTCAAAGAAGGCGATTTTTTGGAGCTCGAAGGATTCGCGGAACTTTCTGCAAAAAAAGCCGTCGAAGCGATACAAAAAGCGGCAAAGCATGTGCCGCTCGCACGCTTGCTTACGGGGCTTTCCATCCCGAATGTGGGAGAGGAAACTGCCTACGACATCGCCGAGCATTTCGGCACGGTCGACAAAATACGAAATGCGACCAAGGACGAGCTGACGTCGGTAAATGGAATAGGGGAAGTGGTGGCGAATTCGATAGTCGAATGGTTCGGCAACAAAGAGAACGCAAAAATGCTTGACCGTTTGCTTGCGCATATCACTGTCGCGCGGCCGGAGAAGAAGAGCGGCAAACTTACCGGCAAAACTTTCGTATTTACCGGCGGATTGGAAAGCATGAGTCGCGAAGAAGCGGGTGAGCGGGTGCGCGCGCTCGGCGGCGATGTGTCCGGCACGGTTTCCAAAAAGACATCGTACGTCGTATCGGGCGACTCGTCGGGTTCCAAGCTCGACAAAGCGCGCAAATTCGGCGTCACAGTGTTGACAGAAGTAGAATTTTTACGCCTGTCGCAAAAGTGAGTTACGTGTGAAGGTTCTCTAGCGTAGAGTGCGATAAGTGGTCCTTTGACTCACTCTAAGAATCAATAACAACCGAGGAGGTTGTCATGAGCGCGTACAAGCACTATTGGTTACTCTCGGCACTTCTGATGTCCGCTGCAATTTATGCGGGCTATGCCGGCCTCTTTACGTGGACGCTGCAGAAGTTTCCCGAGCCGATGACGCAGTATGCATTTCTCTTCGTCGCGTTGATGTTCCTGTGGACGTTCGTCCGCGGTCATCGCACCGCGCGCATGATCTCGCGCAACGAGCGAGCGCTTCACCACCTCGAGCAGGGTGATTCCACGAATCCGTGCGAAATTCACGACTACCTCGAGGAGGCGGTGCAGCTTCGCAATGAGGGCATCACCGAAGCCAAGCAGAGTGATTTCTCGATGCTGCATCAGCGTCAGGTCGCACTCTTCGACGAGGCGGTAACGGAGAACGTCAGCAGCATCGACACCATGAAATCGTTCATGTTCATTTTCGCGGTCTTTCTCGCGTTCATGAGCATCGTTTCAGGCGTCGGTCTGTCGGTCCTTCCCAACAGCGCCGAAGAGCTTCGGCCCTTCGCCTTCGGACTTCTCAAAGCGCTCGGTCTCGCGTACGTGCCCGGCACGGCGTGCATCGGCTCGTTCCTGATACTGCATGTACTCGGGAGCATGCTGCATGTCCATGCGCAGCGTTTGCGCGTGCGATTTGACCTCGCCGTGTACCGCGTGGCCATCATCGGCCGCGATGTCGCGGAGAGTCTCACGGGAGGGTCTCGTGTATCGAAATGACAAGCATAAGCGCACCGGCTCGCTCGGCACCACCGCAGCGATGACGACGCTTCTCTTTGCCGTGTGGGCCGTTGCCGATCTGCAGAATAGCGTTTCGGTCGCGACCCTCACCATTTCCGCTACGGCGATCCCGTTCGTGAACCCGCCGACGAAGAACGATGGCGACAAGCGGCTGCCCGTTTCCCCGAACCCGCTCTACGTGGAGCTCAACTGGGGTTTCGATCTGCCGCACGACCTCGATCTCTGGGTGCGTTGCTATACCGAAGTCGAAGGTCTCAAGGAAAATATGTTGACCATCGGCTACCGGCGTACGAGCGACGGCTGGATGGACTTGCAGCGCGACGACCTTGGAAAGCCGAGTCCTCTCAATCGAGAGATCGCTCAGGCCAACTCCGATGTCGCGCGTGTGCCACCCAATACGACCTGTCAGTTCAACGCGCATCTGTTTCACTCGCATGGCGGCGCGCTTCCCGTTAAGGGCAGCATGCTCATCGTGCAGGATAAGGATAGTGAACAGCAGAAAGCTGTCGCGGATGCGCAATTCGAGATGATGGATCCCGGTCAGGAGATCACGGTGGTGTATGCCAAATGGGACGGTGGCGGCAATCTCATCAAGGATTCCGTCAAGAAGTTCCCCGAGGCACCGCAGTCACCGATAGCGACTGCTCCGGAGCCCGCACACTCTCACGGGCGCTCGGAAGGTTCGGAAGGAGGGCCATGATGGACTGGTTTACCAGCAATTTCCCCGAGGCTACGGTATTCGTCGTATCCGCGTGGGATTCTTTCATCGGCGCTCTTGGCGAGGGCTATGACATTTTGATGGACTGGCGATTGCTCACACCGGGCAAAGCGTCGTTCGTCATCGTGCTCATAACGCTCGCCTTTTTCCTGCCGATCATCCACCTGTGGTTCAAAAGCCGATACGCTCGCAACTGGGTCGTTGAGATAGGATTTCTCGCCGTCCCCGTCGCGCTCGTGCTGCTTCTACAAACACCGACAGGATTCGTCGGCACGCCGGATGACAACTGCACCGCATACGAGAGGGGCAAGATGACATTCTCGCTGCTGGATATCCTCGTCGTCCCAAAAAAGACGACCGATATCTACGGCGACGCGTGGCTCGTGCTGTACGTGCAGAACGACCGGTGGGGCGACGACGTGCATCAGTGCCGTCTCTCGCTTGCCGATGCGCGTGCGCGCGTGCTGGCCAAGGCCGTGCACGATGCGCGTGAAGGCGGCGAGGGTGGGCGATTCCACCACGGTCAGTTCACCTTCACTTTTGGCGGACGCAATGAGATCCCCAATGTAGTGATCAAGGGTCTGAAATCTCTCAAAAAGCCGTATCCGCCCGAAGGGCCGCGGGGCACCGAGGTGCCACCGAGTCCTCCAGCGGCGCAGCCGGAACATTCGCATCATTAGTATCAGTACTTCAAGGAGCTCTCCCGAGAGCTCCTTTGTTTTTACTTGACTTTGCGGCAATAAATCGCAGCGCGATAGATCCGTGTAGCAGACTCTGCGCATCGTTGCTACGATGCGCTTAGAAAAAGGAGATTGCAGATGTTCCTCAGATGGGCGATCAAACTACCGTTCGCGCTTTTTTTGATCATGGGCATCGCGCTCGGAGCGTGGTACGGCTACTTTACGTGGGGTCGTTCTGCCCAAAAGCCGCCAGCGCACAGCGTGCGCATCGCGGAATCGTTCCCCGCACGACAATTTACCGTGGATGTGCAGATCAATGGCGAGACGGCCAAATTCATCGTCGATACCGGCGCCATTACCACTTGCATCTCCGAGGCGTTTGCCAGCAAACTCCATCTCGTCGTCCTTGAAGAGGGTTATTCTCAAGGTGTCGGCGGCAGGGTCGAGTCCAAGACGGTGCGCATCGCAGAAATGCGCATCGGCGATATTGTGGTGAAGAACGTCGAAGCCGATATTCTTCCGGTGCCTGTCAACCTGCTCGGCATGACCTTCCTTGAGCAGATGGGTAAGATCGAGATCGAAGGCAGCATCATGACGCTAAGGCAGTGATGTGAATATCCTCGTCCACCCATGGTCGGACGAGGATATTTTTTTTGAAAGTAGACATGCGGTATAGTGGGGCGATGAGTGAACAACCAAAAGTGGACATCGCCGCGCTCGCCAAACTCGCGCGTCTCGAGATATCGCCCGATGAGCAGTCGAAGTTGGAAAAAGAGATACCCAATATCCTCGAATTCGTCCGTGTGATAGAGCAGGTAGACGTGTCCAATGCGCCCCACGATAAGGGGCTGCACAACGTCATGCGCGCCGACGAAAATCCGCACGAGAGCGGCATACATACCCGCACACTCATCGACGCAGCGCCAGCCAAGGAAGGCGATAGAATTGCTGTAAAACAAGTTGTCAGCAGACAAGGAGGCACTTTCAAGAAATGATATGGACGTGACAAAATTGACAATATCCGAGGCCCGAAAAGCGCTCGATAAGAAAGAATTTTCGTCGGTCGAACTTACGCAGGCGTATTTGAACGAGATCGCCAAAAAGGATAAAGACATTCACGCATATCTTGAAGTCTGGGAGAAAAGCGCGCTCGAAGAGGCCAAGGCAGCGGATGAGGCGATAGCCGACAGGACCATTCTACCGCTTACCGGCATCCCGCTCGCGATGAAAGACAATATTTTGATAGAAGGGCGCATCGCGAGTTCCGCCTCGAAGATCCTCGAAAAGTATGTCGCTTCGTACGACGCGACGGTCGTCAAAAAATTGAAGATGCAAAAGGTGGTTTTTCTCGGGCGCACCAATATGGACGAGTTCGCAATGGGCTCCTCTACGGAGAATTCCGCTTTTGGTCCGACAAAAAATCCGCGCGATACATCCCGTGTGCCGGGCGGTTCATCCGGAGGTTCGGCGGCAGCGGTCGCGGGCAACCTCGCGCTCGCCGCTCTCGGTTCCGATACCGGCGGCTCCATCCGCCAGCCGGCTTCGCTTACGGGATTAGTGGGGCTGAAGCCCACGTACGGTGCCGTCTCGCGCTTTGGGCTCATGCCGATGGGTTCTTCGCTCGATCAGATCGGGCCTCTTACGCGCACCGTGACCGATGCAAAGACACTGTTTGATGTGATACGCGGTCGTGATGAGAATGACGGGACGAGTTTGAACGAACCGGCATCAACGCCGCCACTGAAAAAGGTCATCGGCATTCCGCACGGCTTTCTCAAAAAGGGGTGCGATCAAGATGTGCTCGGCAATTTTCTGCGAACCGTAGAAAAATTCAAGACTGCCGGATACAAGGTGGTGGATCTCGAGCTCCCCAGTCTGCCGTATGCTCTGGCTGTCTATTACATCGTGTGTCCTGCCGAAGTGTCCACCAATCTCGCGCGCTACGACGGAATTCGATACGGCCTCTCTGTACAAGCGCAGACGCTTCAGGAAGTCTACGAAAAAACGCGCGGCACCGGTTTCGGGCCCGAGGTGCGCCGCAGAATAATTCTCGGCACCTTTGTGCTTTCGTCCGGCTATGCCGATGCCTACTATCGCAAGGCGCGCGCCGTGCGCGCGCTCATCCGCGCTGATTTTGGGAAAGCGTTCGAACAAGTGGACGCGGTCGTTACGCCGACCACGCCTTCTCCCGCCTTCAAATTCGGTGCAAAATCCGACCCGCTCTCGATGTATGCCGAAGACATCTTCGCCGTGCCGGCCAATCTCGCCGGCGTGCCCGCCATTTCGGTGCCGATGGGGGAGGTGGACCGTGATGGCGTCAAATTGCCTACGGGTTTGCAGATAATAGCGCCAAATCTCGCCGAAGAAACGCTGTTCACTATCGCAAAAGAAGTCAGCAATTGAGCTATTTTTTCGCGATATACTGTATCCATGAACGGCGCCGAGCCAATTCTTCAATTTGTCCAAAAAAGAATCGTAGTACTAATCATCATAAGCAGTATTGGAATAGGAACAGTTCAGATAATCGGCCCGGCTAAGTCACAACTCGCCGCCGCTGCCTACCCATACACCGGCTACGCCACAAGCACCATCATCACCTCGAAGGTATCAAATGCGGCGCAACTCTCCTCACTTGCCCTCCAGCCATCAGAAGCTCCGCTCCCGACCGATTGCACCGGAGGCAACATCCAGCACGTCGGCAGCACCACCATTCATACATTCTCTTACAGCGATACGCTCAGCTGTCCGAGTACAAGGCAAGCGACGGTAGTTGTTGTCGGAGGCGGCGGGGGAGGAGGCGGTCGCAACAACGAATCTGCCTGCGGCGGCGCAGGCGGCGGCTACTCCGAATCAAACGTCTCACTCGCGCAGACTACATACACGGTTACTGTGGGCAGAGGCGGCCCGCATGGGCAACCCTTCCTCTGGGATGGATTCAATGGCGAAGATAGTTGGTTCGATTCACCGAGCACGCTCTTTGCAAAAGGCGGAGAAGGAGCCGGCAACGGCCCCTGCGACAACACGAGCAACGCCAAGGGCGGCAGCGCCACACTCGGCATCGGCACCATCAAGAATTCCGGTGGCAACGGCGGTATTTCTAATGACCCGGGTGGAGTCAACGGCTTTGGCGGGGGAGGCGGTGGCGGCTCAGGCGGTCACATCACTGCGGGAGGCCAGGGGGGAACAGGCACATCGGGCCCCACGGGCGGCGCAGGTGGTACTGCAGGCGTTCCTAACGGCGGCGCGGGTGGAGCAGGCGGCAGCACACTCGACGGCTTCGCCGGTTTCAGTCCGGGCGGCGGTGGCGGAGGCGCAGGAAGTACCCAAACTCTCCTCGGCACCCGAGGCGGCGATGGAGCTTCGGGCGTCATTATCGTCAGCTATCCGCCGAAACCTCCGCCCACAGCATCACGGCAAATTGTGTTCGTACATGGCATAAAAGCTTCATTCAGGGATATTGAACAAGAGTCGGGTGAATTCCAATCACTTATTCGTGCCCTACGGGGTTACCCCCGGACAGTTCTTCATTACTATCAGGATAGTGGGTATCAGGTGCAGGGCGGCTGTTCTGCGGATTCGCCCTCTGAACTACAGGCAAATACAAATATAGGGACACTTTATGCGCATCCCGAGAGTATCGATCCAAATATTTGTGATAGCCAAAGCGCGATTGCTTACGATTCGACCAGACTCGATGACATGTTGTCCAATCTTCAGTCGCAATCCTCCGCCCCGGTCACGGTTATCGCATACTCAATGGGCGCAGCGGCGGCTCGCGGCTGGATGGCTCTGGCACAAAGCAATCCCAATGATCACACTTTAAGCACAGTAGATTCACTGATCACAATTCAGGGAGTGCAGCAAGGCTCTTTCTGGGCAGGAGCGTATCTCACCGAGGCGAATATCGCAGCAGTAACTCCCTCGTGGCAAAATTTGCTCTGGTATGCGCTGCTCGTCGGAGTAAACGAGAAATTTGGCATCGATGCTTCGAGGCCTGCTGTAAGCGATTTTGTGCCGCAATCTCAATGGTATCAAAAAGTCAATCCGATAAGCGTACCGCAAAATCTCCACTACTATAATTTTTATAGCAACATCAAAACAAAAGTTTATGCTCAATTCTTGGATGTGGTATTTAATAATCCGCTCGGTACGGTTTCCTCGGGGGACAATGTTTTGCTCCCTGGCGATTCAAACCCAGCAACTATTCCATTATTTGGCGGCTCACGCTTCCTCCCAAGTGGACCGTCAACTGATAGGCACGAATATGAAATATCGAGCGAGCACACGGCATTGCTCGGCGACGATATTTTAACCTCGCTGATTTTCAACGGAGTTGCGGCGGCGGGTATTCTCAACGATCCGATATCTCACTTCAATTTGAACCAGCATGTCGATGATGCTGCGCATACAATCAGCTCATGCAAAGATAGTGTCGGCCAAATTACGATTCAGGATGAGATTTTGCGCATTCTCGCGAATCCTGCGCAGTCGTGCGACTAGTGCTATGAAAAATCTTCGACACCATAAAATTCTCGTTTCGATCGTCCTGATCATGGGGATCACTGCGACTATCTGGTTATTACAATTTAGAGTCACGTATGACCAATATGGGATTCCGTCTCGACCGGTCAGCTATGAATTCATCAGTTCTAAACCAGAAGCAAAACTCTTCTATCCTACCGGGACAGTTGTCCAGCCATTTGGCGACGGGCAAAAGAAGTCTTTGTATTCGAAGTCAGGATATGGCGTCGCATTTGCCGGAGCAGTCATGTCGAGCACAGATTCACCCGAGCAGATTTATGCGTGGTATCGCGATTGGCTTCTTTCGCATGGATGGACGTTATTTGACGATGATTTCAAGACGCTTGTTGACACGCAAACATCTAAACAAGCCTACACTAAGAATAACCTTGACTGGGGTGATTCGAGAGAGACATTTTATGTAGCGATGAATGATCCAAAAGTTATTAGCGAAGCAATTGGAAAAAAAGTTCCGGCATCCACGACCATTTTTGAATTTGAATACGCGATCAAATAATCTTTCTGTTACGAAAAATTTCCAACAAGAATTAATACATTTAATTTCATCATGACAAATTCAGAAATTTTTTCAGCAATATTAGGTAGCACGCCGTTTGTACTTGCAACAACACTTATTGTATATCGAGTTTACTCGGCGTACTTCGGAGGAGCATATGCTTTACCCCGTTTTTTCTACAACATCATATTTAAAATTTTTTTTGGAATATTTGGAATATATTTCAACTTGAGTTCATTACTGAGCCTAATCCTCTTTGTCATAACTGCTGCTATTACCAAATTATCTACCAATCTCACCGGTGAAGCCGGAATTTGGATACCGCTAGCGCTAATGATTTTCAGTACCCTTACCGGTTTTGTTGTTAGCGTACCGCTTAGCGTCCTGCTCACGTATGTTTTATTGAAAAAACCAGCTGGGCGGGCGATGCAAGCTCGACTGAGCATAATCGAACAACTAAAAAATGTAACCCTCATTTTCTTGACAGTGTGTATGATTTGCTCGGCAGTATGGTCGGTATGGGGGCTGGTCTCCTGGGCCATAAAGTACACGCATAGCGTCACGTATGCCGAGATCATTTCTACTCCAGAAGCCAAACTGCGGTATCCCAATGCCGTCCTTTATTCAAATGTTGGGTCGGACGAAGCAAAAGATCTTAAATATTTTGGTATGGAGTCAACGTTCTACGGGCTCATTATGACAAGCAATGATTCTCCCAAAAAAATCTATTCGTGGTACCGTGATTGGCTTTTGGCGCATGGCTGGAACGAGGATAGGAATGCCATTCCGGGCAGGACCGATACCAATCCACTTGTAGAAAGTTACACGAGGGACGGCGAGGGGATTAATGCGCGGGAAGTGTTCTATATTGAGGTTAATGATAAAGAGGGTCTTCGGAATGATATAGGTGGCCCTCCGCCTTCAGCAACTTCCGTCTTTGAATTCAGATACATGATTAAACGTAAATAATTGTTACGCTATGAAAAAACAAATCATAATTTCTGTGACCGGCCTGATGCTTCTCAGTATTTCCGCTTTCGCCCTGGCCGCGACAACAACCGCAACCCTTCTTTTGCCGACGGTCTTTCGCGACAGCACGAGCGGCACCCTTCTTTCAATCCAGCTTGTTCCAAACAGGAATGACACGGGAAAATTCTCCCTCACAATTCCATCTTCCGGTTCTTATAGTGGAACAATTCCTTTGTTACAAAGTGGCCAAATTGTTCATCCTAAAGGAACGGCGGCAACGACTTTTTACCCGCTTTCAGGAAGTCCTTCGTCGGCCACTGTTCGAATGGAGGGTGATGCCAATGTTCTGCAAAACCAAGCCTCTATCAGTATTCTGATCGGAAAGTCCACCTATCATCTTCAAACTACCGTGCCAGATACCGCCGCAGCAACAGGAGCCGCAAAACACATTTTGACCGATATCGTTACTAAAAATTGGCAGGATATCTACGGATTTTTTTCAAATCAAATACAAAATTCGACGACGCAAACACAATTTTCCCAAATGATGTCCTCTTCGAATTTGAATATCATTTCAGCTGATTTGAACGGGACTGGTCAAATTAAGATCGTCGGCGGATATTCATATTTCGTTCAGCCGATCACAATAACAGTGCAACAGGGAACTGCCGCGACAACGCTGCACAGCATTGAATTTTTTGTGTTGGAAAATGGCACATGGCGCCTGCTGTCGACCACAAACCCAACGCAATGATCAGGATTACCCCATGTTCCACATCACAGGCGGTATAATTTTATTATGAATGGACCGGAAACTGTTGGCGAAGGTGTTGGCTCGATCTTTCACTACCTCGGCGAGCTCGCATTCAGATGGGTGCCGGGGACGGTGATGGCTGTCTCAAATCCCGATGCCGTGGGCACCTCGACCCCGCTTTTTCCCACGACACCCATCACGCATCCTGTCACTACGAGCGAAGTAGTGCAGTATCTGCAGACCATTTCGCAACCCGGCGTGTACGACGACGTCTACCACCGATGGGATTCTTTCGTCGCGTTCTCTACCGTCGTATCGCTTATCTGTAGTGCGCTCATCATTTATTGCGTCATTCGCATCCGACAGATCCGCTACTTGGAAGCGCAGAAATATAAAGAGGCGGCGCATACGGTGACCGCGCGCGATATTCCGAAGACCCAGCTGCGCTGGAATCGCATCGTCACGGAAGCGACGAGCGACAATGAGCAGCAGTGGCGGCTCGCTATTCTCGAAGCAGACATCATGCTCAATGAATTGCTCGACATGCAGGGATACAAGGGGGAGACGATGGGCGACAAAATGCGCGGAGTAGAGCGCGGGGATTTCAATACGATAGACATCGCGTGGGAAGCGCACCGCGTGCGCAACCGTATCGCGCACGAAGGCCAAGCGCACATCCTCACCGACCGCGAAGTGCGCCGCGTCATCGGCCTCTACGAACGCGTTTTCAGAGAGTTCCACCTGATCAAATAAGAGCAGTAGCTCTTTTTGCGTCTTCGCTCGAACGAAATAAATGCGAGCATTCATTTCGAATTCTCGCTTGCCGCAATAGCAAAGAAAAATGCCCCGCGACCGAAGGTCGCGGGGTATGATGTCAGATCGTAACGCCGATCTGTTTCGAGAGCTCAATGGCCTCGTTGAGCGGCTCCTCTATACTCACGCGGATGCCGTCTTCCCAGAATTTCCTGCTGGTCGGATCGAGACCGAAAGGCGCCGTGAGCTGCACGACGTCTTTGGTGCCCACGGCACGAAGTGCATCGAGATACTTGGCCTCGAAATTAGGCACCGTGTCTTTGACCGCGAAGAGCGAATTGACGAGCGTGTCGCCGAAGGAGTATGCGTACACGTAGAACGGGTCATGGAAGTGCGGGACGTAGCACCACAGGTGCTCGTCATTCCCATACTTGATGACCTTTCCGTCCTCTCCATAGAACGGCACACGAGAGCGAAGCCACGCTGCGTCGAGCTCTTTTGACGACAGACGCTGTGTGTTCTTTCTCGTCAACGTGGCGCCGTCGTGCCCGTGAATGTCGCGCTCGAAGAGCGAGAAATTGAGCTGCCGGACCACCGTGTTGAGCGTGTCGTCGAGCTTCCCGAAGTTGAGCGCAAGAAGCGCTTTGACGTCGCCTTTTTTCTTGAGCTCCGCCTTCAGTTGCTCGTACACAAGCCTCTCGCCGAACACCGAAGCCGTCTCCGCGCACCACATGGCGACGCCGCTCTGCAGGGGTCCTTGCGCTCCGCAGCCAAGAATGCCGTGAACGCTGTGCCCGAGCTCGTGAGCGAGCGTCATGACGTCGCGTTTGGAGCCGTAGTAATTCATGTGTACGAATGACGCGGCTCTACCTTTGAACGAATCTCGTGAGGCAGGCATTTCGAGCGGAAGACAGAAGGAGGAACTATACCCCCCGCCGCGTTTGCCGGTACGAGGTGCCGCGTCGATGCGACCGTCCGCCACCAAGCTCCGCGCGATAGCAGCCATTGTGGGGCTAAATTTCTCATAGCTTTCCAAAACGAGCGCGAGCGCCTTGTCCCACGGCACGATCGTGCTATCGGCAAAGGGCATCTGCGCATTTCGGTCGCTCCAGCGGAATTCACTAAGCCCGAGGTGCGCTTTCTTGAGTCGGTAGAATGTTTGCGCGAGCGGGCCGGCCTTTTTTATGCCGACATCGTGCTGCGCTTCGACGACCTCGCTCGGCACGAGGCTCGACTTATTGCGCTGCTCCATCGGGTGCTTGTATCCGCGCTCTCTGTCCTCGATCTCATGGTCCTCGATGACCTGATTGAGCGTCTCTGTCGCATATTCGAGAAAGTGGCTCGAGACGAAACCGTCGTTGAGCGTTTTCATCAAGCGAGCGCGCTCTTTCGCATTTTTGGATTGGCTCATCACGTGAAGTGCTTCTTCGAGATCGAGCTGTCTTTGGCGATTGTAGAAGCGAGCGCGATGCGCGAAGCGCAGATTTGACGAGTACTTTTCGTAGTATTCCTCCCACGCGGGGACGCCTAGATGTCCGCGCTTCGTGAGCGCCGATTCCACCTCCTCGGTCAGGAGATGCGGTTTGAAAAGCCGCATATTCTTGAGTGCGGGGAGATGATGCGCCACAACGGCATCACTCGAAGCCTGCTTCTCGATGAAATTCTTATCGAGAGCGAGGACCTCGTGCTTGAAGAACTCAAGATAATTCGCTTCGGCCTGGCTCATTACTTTGCGCGCGAGCGCGAGTTTCTTCTTGGCGGGCTCATCGCCGGTATTCTGCGTGAGCAGGAAGGAGAAATATTGACCCGCTTTGCCTTCGAGCATGTTCAGCTGCGCGAGTGCGACGAGCGCATCGCCAAGCTTCCCGTCCTCATGCAGGTGACCTTTGAACTGCTCATAGAAGCCTTTCACTCCCGCGAGCCATGTGTCGATATCCTGCTGCAGCTGCGGGTCCTCAAGTCCGCTATAAAAGTCGCGCACGAGGTCCCACACCGCTTTTTCGGCGCCTGTTGACTGTTTTGTAGACATCTGTTCCTCCATAAAAATAGGCCTGCCTGTCGGCAGACAGGGAATTGCCCGTCCCATTATGAAGGGTGTTGTGGCACGCACAATGGGAAATTCCAATGAACAACGTTCACACCAAAGGTCAAGGCAAAAGATTGATATAGTGGACGCAGAAAACGCTAGTTCACAGGAGTGGAAAATGGCGAGAGAGGCAAAGATCGTAGGTATCGGGGTCGGGAGCAAGTGCTTCGGCCCGACGCTGAAGGATTTCTTTTTGTCGGAGGATTTTCGCGGCTGCACGCTCGTGCTCGTCGATATCGATGCGACCAAGCTCGAGCACACGACGCAGCTCGTGCGGCGTTGGAATGAGTACACCGGCCTCGGAATGAGGATCGACAGCACAACGGATTTTCGGCAGGCGCTCGACGGCGCGCATATCGTGCTCAACTCCATCGCAATCGAGCGATGTAATGCGTGGTTCAAAGATTTCTTTATTCCGAATGAGATCTACGGTCTGCGTCAGACGCTCGGCGAAAACGGCGGTCCCGGCGGACTTTTCTTCACACTACGCACCTTGCCGGTCATTTTCGATTTCGTGCACGAGATGGAGCGAAAATGCCCACGGGCGCTTTTCGTCAACTTCTCGAATCCGGAATCCAAGATCATCTGCGCGCTCGGTAAGTATTCCAAGATACGCGCAGTCGGCCTCTGTCACGGCATCTTTATGTCGAAGGGGCTCGTCTCGCACATCATGGGAATTCCATACGATGAGATCGACGTTCGTGGCGCGGGCATCAATCACTTCCAGTGGTTGACGCAGATAACCCGCCGTACCAACGGGGAAGACCTCTATCCGATCTTACGCGCCAAAGAACGTGCTTTCGATCCGAATGAGGCGCCCCTGACGCGCACATTGTTCCGCGCTTTCGATCTCTGGCCGACGTGCAGTGACGGTCATACCGGCGAATATCTGCCATATGGCTGGCAGGGCGACGAGCACACCGACGGCTACGACTTCGATCATGATGACGAAGAGAGCGAAACCTACGCACGATACCTGCGTGAGGCCGCGACGGGCGTCACGCCCGCGCACACGTGGCTCCACGACGAGCACGGCAACAAAAAGCACTCGGGCGAAAAAGCGGCCGAGGTGATCGCAGGTATCATCCACGATCGCAATACGTTCATCGATTCGGGCGTGGTGTACAACAAAAAGCGCAAATCGCGCAGCGAGCACGGCTACTTGCCGCAGCTGCCGCGCGAGTGTGCTGTGGAAGTGCCGCTCGTAGTCAATGCCGACGGCGTCAATCCCGTCTGCATGGAGTTACCGGAAGCGAACGCGTGCCTACTCAAGCACGCGGTCAGCAATCAGCAGCTGTGTGTTGAGGCGGCCGTGCATGCCGACAAGAAGATAGCCCTGCAAGCACTCTTGTGCGATCCGGTCGTTGACGACATCGACGCGGCGAAAGGCCTCCTTGAAGACCTCTGGAAGCTCAACGAGCGTTACATTCGCAAGTGCGTCTAACTCAAACCCCCGACTGTACGTCGGGGGTTTCTTTGTATAGAGTGTCGGCAGAACAAGGAGGTGGACAATGGATCCGCGTATCACCATCGTCAATACGTACGAATCGATGAGCGAAGTCGCCGCGAAGCGCTACTACATACCGTGCATCAAGGCGCATCAGAGCCGTTCGCGTCGTGGCGGCGTCATCGTCCACATGTGGGGCAACACGCCGAAGGTCATGGATGAGATAGTCGCCGACGAATATAGGCGCGGCGATTTTTCGACCAAGTTCATCACATTCGTGAAGCCCGACGAGCTCTGTGGTGTGCCGATGGGCGACGCGTACCTGATGGGCAACGTTATTAAGCCGCTCGATATTGCGCTCTCGCGCTACGTCGGCTTCAACAGCCGCCCCTACGATTACATCGATGAGTGTTTGCGGATGGACTCTGTCATGGCCGGCCTCGGTTCTCCCGATCTCACGCTGCTGGGCTTCGGCGCAGAGACGGGGCACGCGCTTTTGTGGGAATCGCAATCGGTGGAGCATCCGCCATACTCGCATGTGGCAAAGCTATGCAAGGAGACAAAGAAAAGTCTCTTGCTACCCGCCGGCACGCACGTTGATTTCGGCCTGTCCCTCGGCGTAAAACACGTTACGTCGTCGAAACTCATCGTGATGCTGGTGAGTGGTGAGGGGAAGGCGGCAAAGCTCAAAGAGGCTCTCGAAGGCCCGATCTCGCCGCAGTGTTCCGCTTCGTACATACGGCTCGGTGCTTGGCGCGTCATTGCAGACAGAGCCGCAGCTTCGCTTTTGACGAGATAAGTTTTCACCCGTGAGCGGCCGCAAGGCGCTCACGGGATTTTGTTTTGCGGCGCTAGCTTCACGGTTTTTCCACGGCCTATTTTTTACTATGGCGCTATGAAGAGGGTCATTACTGGACTGGTAGCAGCTTCACTCTTGACTCCCATGTTGACGTTCGCTTCAGGGAGCTATCATCACAACACCATCGTGAATCAGTACGTTACATACCCGACCCAAAATTATTCGTACTCGTACCCGAGCTATTCCTATCCGATGTACTACTCGTATCCGTCTTATTCCTACTCTTATTCCTATCTGTATCCGTCGTATTACTACACCTATCCCTCGATGAACTACAGCTACACCCCGTATTATTACGACAACTATTATTACGATTATGGTGGCTACTATGGCGGCTATGATTACGGCGGCTACGGGTGGTAACAATAAAGCCGCCCGTGGGGGCGGCTTTCCGTGTCATTTCAATTGATCTAGCGGCGGTGGAGAAGCCCAGCCATGCTCGTCGGTTTTCGAAGGCGGACGAGAGCCTCCGGCAAAATTCAATATCATCACGATGACGAGTCCTCCCAGCGGTACTCCGATAGACAACACGATGAGCAGATCTACCATCACGCTCTCCTTTCAAAACGGAATGAACTGTAGGAACAATACCACGCCGCGGAGCAGTCGATTCGCATAATTCATTGATTTCTGCCATCTTTGTAGTAAAATCATCCCGACATAGCGGGGTGGAGCAGTAGTAGCTCGCCAGGCTCATAACCTGGAGGTCGGGGGTGCAAGTCCCTCCCCCGCAACAAGGTCAGATCGGAACTAAGACTTGTCTTGCACCAGTAATCTGGAGTTTTTAAACTGCTATACTTTGGAACGTGACCGAATTCGATCCGAAGCCTAAGCAATCACTATTTAAACGCGCAAGGATTCGACCGCAAAGAGATAAAAC
>CAZHOB010000011.1:0-33558 GCA_964534465.1 uncultured Candidatus Saccharibacteria bacterium | reverse complement strand
GGAGGTCGCGCAGCTGCGCACCATCTCGGTGGTCGACGAACCCGCGGACCGACACGGCAACAAGGGCGTTATTTCCCGCGTGCTTCCCGAAGAGGACATGCCATTCGATGAGCAGGGCAATCCTGTCGATATCATACTCACTCCGCTGGGCGTGCCTTCCCGTATGAACCTCGGACAAATTCTCGAGCTCCACCTTGGATTGGCAGCCGACATGCTCGGCTATCAGGCCGTCGTGCCTGCATTTGCAGGAGCCACGGAAGAAGAAATTCGTGGTGAGCTTGCTGCTGCAGGCGTACGAGAGGACGGCAAGCGCATTCTCTTCGACGGCCGCACCGGCGAGCCGTTCGCTCAGCCCGTATCCGTCGGCGTCATGTACATGCTGAAGCTGCACCACATGGTGGAAGACAAGATACATATGCGTTCCATCGGTCCTTACAGCCTTACTACGCAGCAACCGCTTGGCGGCAAAGCTCAGAACGGCGGTCAGCGCGTGGGAGAAATGGAAGTGTGGGCATTCCTCGGCTACGGCGCCGCGTATTCCCTGCGCGAAATTCTCACCATCAAATCCGACGACATCTTGGGCCGCTCTGCCGCATTCGACGCTATTGTGAGCGGCAAGCGCATCGAAGAGACCAATACACCAGCTACATTCAATGTGCTCGTGCGACATTTGCGCGGGCTCGGTATCGACATTGAGTTCAAGGAGTCAGAAATGAGCAATTAATTTACTGACTACTAACTATCTATTTTATGGCTACTACACCCAACAAACGAAAAGACACAATTCCGCAGGATTTCGACTCGGTCGCAATGCGCCTTGCCTCGCCCGATCGCGTGCTCGAGTGGTCGTACGGTGAGATAACGAAGCCCGAGACCATCAACTACCGCACACAGCGTCCGGAGAAGAACGGTCTCTTCGATGAGCGCGTCTTTGGTCCCGAAAAAGACTACGAGTGCTATTGCGGCAAATACCGCGGCATCCGTTTCCGCGGCATCATCTGCGAGAAGTGCGGCGTGGAGATCACGCGCGCCATCGTCCGCCGTGAACGCATGGGTCATATCGACCTTGCGACTCCCGTATCGCACATCTGGTTCCTCCGCGGTATTCCCTCGCGCATCGCACTCATGCTCGGCCTCTCCGCTGCAGAAGTAGAAAAGGTAGTGTACTTCGCCGGATACATCGTCACCCATGTGGATGAAGACGTGCGCAAAGGTTTGCTCAAAGACCTCGAGCAGGAGCTCGCGACCAAGACCAAGTCGGCCGCCAATGCCGACGTAAAGACCGAGCTCAAAGAAAAGGCGACCAAGGCCAAGAAAGAGATCGAATCCATTCAAATGGGCGTCGTGCTCGATGAAGCCGCGTACCACCTCTTTGCCGTCAAATACGGCGCGATGTTCCGCGCTGCCATCGGTGCCGAAGCGCTCTACACCATTTTGAAAAAGATCGACATCAAAGTACTCATCAAACAGCTTAAAGAGCTCTACGAAAAAGCGGGTGCCGCTGATCGCGACAAGGTGCGAAAGCGCCTCGGACTTGCCGAAGCGCTCGAGCGCGCAGCTGTCCGCCCTGAATGGATGTTCATGACACGTTTGCCCGTAGTCCCGCCTGCACTTCGCCCGATGGTCGCCCTCGAAGGAGGTCGCCACGCGTCGTCGGACTTGAACGACTTGTATCGCCGCGTCATCAACCGCAACAACCGCCTCAAGCGATTACTCGCCATCCACGCGCCGGAAGTCATCTTGCGCAACGAAAAAAGAATTCTGCAGGAAGCAGTCGACGCTCTCCTCGACAACAGCATGCGTCGCGGCGCAGGCGTACTCGGCATCCTCGGTGGACGTCGCCGCGCGCTCAAATCATTGGCCGATTACTTGAAAGGCAAACACGGATACCTCCGCCAAAACCTACTCGGTAAGCGTGTCGATTATTCCGGTCGTTCCGTCATCGTCGTTGGTCCTGATCTTGCGCTCGACGAATGCGGATTGCCCAAGCACATGGTGCTCGAGCTTTTCCGCCCGTTCGTCATCCACGGCCTTCTTGCGCGCGAGCTCGCATACAACATCCGCGGCGCGGGACGCTTGATAGAAGACGAGGCTCCGGAGGTCTGGCCCATCCTCGAAGAGGCGATACAAAATAAATACGTACTGCTCAACCGCGCCCCGACGCTGCACCGCCAGTCGATGCAGGCGTTCCGCCCGGTTCTCATCGAAGGCAATGCCATCCAAGTCCACCCGCTCGTGTGTCCTGCGTACAACGCGGACTTCGACGGCGACGCGATGGCCGTCCACGTGCCGCTCTCAGAAGCTGCGCAGAAGGAAGCGCAGATGATCATGTCCGCCAATAAGAACGTCTTGAAGCCGGGCTCCGGCGACGTCGTCGTAGCCTCGAAGCTCCTCGACATCGTGCTTGGTTGCTACTGGATGACACGTTCGCTCGATGGCCAGAAAGGCGAGGGAAGTGCATTTCCGACGACCAACGCCGCCATCACCGCTTTTGATTTCGGCGCGGTAGATCTGCGCGCCAAGGTCCGCGTGCTGCCCTCTGACAACAAAAAGTACGCGCAGTTCGGCGGCAAGGTCTTCGAGACGACCGTCGGCCGACTCCTCTTCAACTCAGTGCTTCCCAACGATTACGCCTACATCAACGACGAGATCACCTCGCAGCGCATGCGCCAGCTGGTCAACAACCTCGTAACCCACTACAAGCTCGACGGCATTCCCGCTATTCTCGACAAGATAAAGAAATTCGGATTCCGCTACGCGACACACGCCGGCATCACATGGTCCATCTCCGACGTTACCGTTCCCAAGATAAAGGAGGAATTGGTGCAGAAGGGTCGCGAGGCTGTCGCCAAAGAGCAGGAGAACTACAACAACGGGCTTCTCACCGAAGAAGAGCGCAAGCGCGTCACTATAGAGATCTGGGCCAAGACATCCGGCGATCTTCGCAAGCATGTCGTCGATGCGCTCGACAGGAGCGGACCCGTGCATGACATGATCACATCCGGTGCTCGCGGTAGCGTGGTACAGCTTCACCAGATGGCCGGTATGAAGGGTCTCATCACCAACCCGCGCGGAGAGATCATCGAATTCCCCATCACAGCATCTCTCAAGGAAGGTCTCACACCCATCGAATACTTCATCTCCACGCACGGCGCTCGTAAGGGCTTGGCCGACACCGCGCTCAACACCGCGCGCGCCGGTTACCTCACGCGCCGTCTCTTCGACGTCTCGCATGACGTGGTCATTCTCGAAAATGATTGCGGCACCAAGGAGGGTGTCGTCATCAAGCGACCGGGCAAAGAGAATATCGGCGGCTCGTTCTCCGATCGCGTCAACGGTCGTGTGCTCGCGGAAGATGCCGCAGGTTTCAAACGCAATCATCTTTTGAATCGTGATGATGCCAAGGTCGTTGAGGAAGACAAAAAGGTCAGTGAAGTAACCGTGCGCTCGCCGATGACATGCAAAGTCGCTCGAGGCGTTTGTCAGAAATGCTACGGCATGGATTACACGACGCAGGAACTCGTCGATGTGGGCGAAGCGGTGGGAGTCATCGCCGCGCAAGCCATCGGCGAACCGGGCACCCAGCTCACGATGCGTACCTTCCACACCGGAGGCGTCGCGACAGCCGGCGGCGACATCACCATGGGTCTCCCACGTGTCGAAGAAGTATTCGAGACGCGCCAGCCGAAATTGCCCGCGACGATCGCACGCGTGTCCGGTGTCGTTTCCGACATCGTCAAGGATGGTCAGGAGACCGTTATCACCATCGTTCCCGACGTGGCATCGACCGTGAAGCAGACTGCCAAAGCTGCCAAGAAAGAAACCGAATTCCGCATCCATCCGCTGCGCCAGATACTCGTCAAAGTCGGTCATTCGGTACAAAAAGGTGATTTCCTTACCGACGGTTCTGCTGACCTCGAAGAGCTCTTCCTGCTCGCCGGCAAAGAGCGCGCGCAGCAGTACATCATCGACGAGATCACACGCATCTACGAATTACAGGGCGTATCCACGGGTCGCAAGCACCTCGAGATCATCGTGAAGCAAATGTTCTCGCGCGTGTCCGTTACGCAATCGGGCGACACTGCCGTGTCAGCCGGCGAGATCATTGCCGACTTCGAATTCGAGCGCATCAATAAGGAGATCAAGGAAGCAGGCGATGAACCGGCCAAGGGCAAACAGCTCTTGCTCGGTATCACGGAGGTATCGCTCACGCGTGCATCCTTCCTTTCGGCCATCTCCTTCCAGAACACGCCGCGCAAGCTCGCCGAGGCAGCCGTCTCCGGCGCAGTCGATCGCTTGGTGGGTCTCAAGGAGAACGTCATCATCGGTCGCCTCATTCCCGCCGGCACAGGATTCGCGGGCTCGAAGAAGCACAAGATCATCGAGGACATGGAAGCCGAATTTGCCTCCAATGCTCCCATGGAAGTGCCTTCGACCGAGCGCAATCGCGACACGGTAGAACGCTAGTCGATTCTTACAATTAAGAAAAAACGCCCCGCTGTAATTTTTCAAAATTACGGCGGGGCGTTTTGCATTACGAGAAAGTTCTGCGAAGGATCTCGACGAGGCGCTGTTGGGCCTTCTTGTAGAGTACGGGGCGGTGCTTTTGAAGGCAGCCAAAGAGCTCGTCGATCGCTGCACTTTCTTTGATCTCCGTATTCCAAAGTGCCGACCAGACGATGTCGTCCGATATCTTATCGGTTGCGATGATGGCCAGCTTGCAATCCTCGAGCGTCATTACGTCCTCCTGTTGCCTCAGAATGAGATAGTGCTCGCAACAACATACGTGAGCAGCTCTGACAAGTCAAACGGTAAAAAGTGCGTGCTACAGTTTGATGAGCAAAAGGAGACTGCAATGGTCGACACCCGCGCGCTGAAGCGGAAATTTTCGATGTATCCCGGCATTGTGCGTACGATCGATTTCGTGGGGGAAAATCGTTACAAGAATGCCGAGCAGGCCGACTGGATACTCGAGATGCTCGACGAGCTCATCATCCATGGCCCGTACGCATCGAAGCGCAACGGCGACACAATGGACCTTAGAATGCTCGACGAGCTTTTCAATTCCGTCGTCGATAAGGCAGAGGCACTGGATTGAGTTGACGCAGTACCTTTTATGTAGTACTATATTTTTCGGTAACGCAAAGAAGGAGATGCACATGCGTTTGCACATTCACGAAGACTCCAAGCATCGCGCCTTTCTGCGGCGTATGCAGGCCGACCGTCGTCGTCGGCAGGAGAATCGTCTGCAGAACGAGGGAGAGCCGAAAGTGGTTGCGGTTCTTCCGCAGGAGTCGAAGACGGCTGCAAAGTCGCTCTTTGCCTCGCTTCTCGGACGATAAGGCCATCTGATCAGGTCATCTGATCACGGACCCGGACAGCAATGTCCGGGTTCTGTTTTTGTAATACAATGTAATGAGTAAAGGAGATACTCATGCTCAAAGCCGTTTGGAGCTTCATCGCTCCCATCATCGTTATTCTCTATTTGTTCGCTGGCGGATGCATGCTGGCAATGGCTGCAATGAAAGTACTCGGGTTTACCATGATGGATTTCTGGGCGTTCCCGATCTTCGTCGCGTTCCTGTCTCTTGGCATCGTCGCAATAGTGGAATTCTATTTCCACAGGTAAGCCCAACCCGGACGCAAATGTCCGGGCTTTGCTTTTGTGCTAAAGTTGTATCAGCAAAAGGAGACGTACGAATGGTTGACGTCGACGCATTGAAGGCGAAGTTCGCGGGCTATCCCAATATCCTCGCTCGCATTGATTTCCTTGTCGAACGCAACGATGCATGGGCGCACGATGCCCTGCGCTATCTTGATAGGATGAAAAAGAACGATGAACGCGAGACGGTTTCGTGGGATGAATATCCCGGCTTCGAGATGTCTCTGGATCAACTTGATACTTTTACCAAGCTGACGATCGAAGTCGAAGATCGAGCGGCAAAATCGTGATCCAGGCCCCGCCACCGCGGGGCTTTCTCTTTATGCGTCCTCCGATGCATAATGACGGCATGTCCGACACGGTGCAGCAGGTCAAAGATAAACTCTCGATAGTCGATGTCGTCGGGCAGTATGTGAAGCTCGAGAGAAGCGGGCAGAATCTGCGCGCGCGGTGCCCATTTCACGCCGAGCGGACGCCGTCTTTCTTCGTCTCGCCGGAGCGTGGGACGTATCACTGTTTCGGGTGCAGCGTGGGCGGCGATATCTTTTCTTTCGTAGAACAGATAGAAGGACTCGACTTCAAGGGTGCCCTGAAGGTGCTGGCGGAAAAGGCGGGCGTGCCGCTCGTGTATGAACGAGGTGGCAAAGAGCAAAAAGATGAACGGGACCGACTTTTTGAGCTCATGGAAACGGCTTCGATATTTTACACCTCGCGCCTCGGCGACGAGGCCAAGAAATATTTGAAAGGCAGGGGGCTGATAGACGCGACGATAAAAGAATTTCGGCTCGGATGGGCGGGCGACAAGTGGACCGATGGATCGGATTATTTCAAGAGCAAAAAGTTCAGCGATAAGGAGATCGTGGATGCGGGGCTCGGCAAGAAGAGCGAGCGGGGTACGACCAACGATAAGTTCCGCAATCGCATCATGTTCCCGATAGCGGATTCCGCCGGCCGCATCATCGCTTTTTCGGGCCGCATCTTCGGCGAGAACGCTTCTCCCGAGGCACCCAAATATCTCAATTCTCCCGAGACACCACTCTTCCACAAATCACGCACCCTCTATGGTTTCGACCGTGCCAAGCTCGCGATGCGCAAATTCAACTGCGCCGTACTCGTGGAAGGGCAGATGGACCTGCTTATGTCGCATCAGGCTGGCTGGAGTAACACACTCGCCGTCTCCGGCACGGCATTCACGCCGGAGCATGCTGCGCTTATTCATCGCATGACAGACAATCTTGTCATTGCGCTCGACGCCGACGAGGCAGGCATCAAAGCAGCGAGCCGCGCGGCGCGCGAAGCGCTTCGCGGCGGGCTCAATGTGAAGGTCGCGCAGCTTCCGAGCGGGAGCGATCCAGCTGACCTTATCCTCAAAGAAGGCAAGGAGGCGTGGAGTGCCGCTATCAAGAATTCAAAGGACATCATCACGTTCCTCCTCGATGTCCTCGAACAGCACACTAAAAGCCCCGACAATTTCCGCCGTTCTGTGGAGCTCGCCGTGCTGCCATTCCTCTCAGACGTGCAATCGCCGATAGCGCGCGAGCAGTATGTGCAGCAAATAGCAAAGCGACTCGGGGTCTCGGAGCGAGCGGTGAGTGAAGCGCTCGGGAAGGTCCCCACATTGCAAAATGCGACTGTGGCACGAGTTCCGGACGGAGCCAGGCCCGCCTCCGCCACAGGCTACGGGCGGGCGAAGCAGGCCCTCGCGTTCATTCTGTGGCAAAAGGCGCAGAAAAAACCAGCTATCGATATCAAGCAATTTGAAAAAGATCTGAAAGACGCTATCGGGCCGGAGGCTTCGAAAGCGCTCGCAAGCCTGCCCGAAGCGGAAAAGGAGCAGCTGCACTTCGGTGCGGAGCGTCTGTATACCGAGAGTACCAACGTCGCTTCCGAAGCCGCCGGGCTTCTGAATATCCTTGAAAAGGAGCGACTCGCCGGGGAGCTCGCGGACAACACTGCAGCCCTCAAAAAGGCCGAAAATGAGGGCAAGGAGGCCGAAATAGAGCGCCTGATGAGTGTGAATAAGGTGTTGACAACACGCATTGCGCAGCTTTAAATTAAGGGGTATAGTGTCCTTTCTTCATAGATTCTTTTGAAATAAAGGAGTAATGAAGATGGTACAACTCTCATAACGGCATCAGGTTCCCTCCATGGAGGGAGCCAGCGTTTGGGCGTTTTTTGCATATATGGCAAAGAAAATTTCAAAAAAGAAAAAGGTAGCCAAAAAGCCGGCGAAAAGCGGGAAGGCACCACGTGTAGCCAAAAACAAGCCCGAAAAAAAATTGCTGAAGGTACGGGGAGGGAAGTTCTCCACGCGCGGCCGCGATGAGGAAAAAGTAACAGCGCTCATGCGTCTCGGTAAAGAGCGTGGATATATCACCTACGACGAAATTCTCCGCGAATTCCCGACCATCGAAGACAACGTGCTTTTGCTCGAAGAGATGTACGAGCGCTTCAGCGCCGCAGGTATCGACGTGCTCGAGGGCGGCGGCATGCTTGAGGACTCTTCTGCGGACAGCGTGCTCGCGAGCAAGAAGCTCCAGAATCGCCGACCGGATGCCAATTACGATAGCGTGCAGATGTATCTGCGCGAGATCGGTCAGTACCCGCTTCTCAATGGTGAGCAGGAAAAGGAATTGGCGAAGCGCATCGTCGCGGGCGATGATGAGGCGCGCGGCATTCTCGCACGAAGCAATTTGCGTCTCGTCGTTTCCATCGCCAAGAAATACGTGAATCGCAGCCCTGACCTCACACTCCTCGACCTCATTCAGGAAGGCAACCTCGGCCTCTTCAAGGCCGTGGACAAATTCGATTACACCAAGGGTTACAAATTCTCGACCTACGCGACATGGTGGATACGCCAAGCCATCACCCGCGCGCTCGCCGACCAGTCGCGGACCATTCGTATCCCTGTGCACATGGTGGAGACCATCGCCAAGTACAAGCAAAAGGTGCGCGAGCTCTCGCAGCACCTTGGCCGCGATCCGCTTCCGGAAGAGATAGCCGCTGAAATGGGTATCGAAGTGGAGAAGATCTACACCATTCAGAAGATCAATCAGGACACTGTCTCGCTTGAATCTCCTGTAGGTGAGGACGACGACGAGCGCTCCACACTCGGCTCATTCATCGCCGACGATACGATAGCCGCTCCCGATCAGGACGCTTCCCGCCGTATTCTCAATGAGCAAATGATGGAAATTCTAGACGAGCTTTCTCCCAAGGAGCGCAAGATTTTGGAAATGCGCAACGGTCTCACCGACGACGGCATCTGCTACACACTCGAAGAAGTGGGCCGCGAATTCGGCGTCACCCGCGAACGCATCCGGCAAATTGAGGCAAAAGCATTGGAACGCATCCGATTCCACGAACGCGCTAAACAACTCCGGTCCTACTAATCTCCGCAAAAAGAAAAGCGTACCGTTGCGGTACGCTCTTAGGCAAAAGCCAAACTCAGTCTGCTGATTTTGTTTTCATCGACGAGCCATTTCGCGATCTTCATCGCGAGCCCTGATATTATCATTCAGTGTTTTGCGCAGTGCTCGCCGCTGGGATTCGCTCAAGACGTGACTGTCGACGATTTTGGAAAGTTCTGCGATTCGTCTATCACGCGCCGTTTCGAGCCGATCGCACACTCTCATGAGTGCTTCTCTCAAAAGCGGTATTGGCCCAACGGCACCTTCGTACACCATTTCACGATCGATACCGTCGTGGTCGACAATGCCTTTGGTCGAATAGCTAAATCCTAGATGTCCGTCTTCTTGGCGAATTTTGATCTCGATCATGTCTAGCTCCTGTGCTTTGAACCTGTCCGGCACTATACACAACGGACTCGAATAAGCAATTACGAATTCGGCGTCACCCGCGAACGCATTCGTCAGATCGAAGCCAAAGCCCTTGAGTGCATCCGCTTCCACGAAAGAGCAAAGCAACTTCGCTCCTACTAGCCCAAGGACGGCCTTACTTTTCGGCGGATTAAAATGCCGCCATCACGGTCTTCACTGCTGTGTAAAGAATTAATATTAGGCCACTGCCGAGTACCGCGCACAATACTGTGATAAGAGAAATCAGTACTATCTTCGCAAGAGCTTTTTTCCTCAGGTCATCTCCCTTGTAGTCAATGAATGAAGCAATAAATCCAAAAAATAGGAATGCCACCGCGGTTGATCCTCCACCAACAAACCAATTATAGAGCTGTTCTCGCGCTTTCTCCTTTTGGGCAGACTTTGAAAGTATCTCGCTGTCTTTAGAATCCTGAATTTGTAATTCCGGAATTCCGACAATGCGTCCGTGGATGCCGATATCAGCCAAAGAGATTGATCGGCCGCTAGTGTCGAGGGTTAGTTCAACGTCAACCGTGTCTGAGGAATTAATAAGGCTGCGTGAAAATGTAAAAAAATGCCCACTTTCAACTGAGCCCGTGATTATGTCCGATCTCTCGATATTTGAATCCAATATGGTTGCATCTGGCGGAAATTCTAACCGCAATGGTTCGTCGAAATCTGCCGCGAGTATCGGTTCCGTGCCATCATTCTTTAGCCGAAATTTTAAATAAACCAATTTTCGTACAGGTTGCCCATCATAGGTGATTTGGAGCTTGTCTTTTTTCACATCACCCGATATGTTTATCGGTTCTGCGTTCGAAATCAGACCGATCTTAAAAGATTTATGTTGTGATGAATAGGGAAAGCGCCACGCAACAAAGGCCATAACCAAAAGAATCAAAAATGCCGCTATCTTAGGCGCAGGATGATCTTTCAGGGTTTGAATTTTTTGCCACCACCCATGCATTGGCAACATACTACAGCTTGATGATGTCTTTGTAAAAACGCCCAACGGGGAGGCGAGGCCTCCCTGCTACCTTAGACCTTTGCGTAGTGTTTGTAACTTAATCTGTGTCCAATGCTTTCGGCGCGACATCTAGCAGCTTCGGCTAAGGCATCCGAAACTTTTCTTAAATGATCTTGATCGTTTATGAATGCGTTCGCGATGTGAATGGTGTCGTATCCTTTTTTGGCGGAATGCCGCATTCGTTGCAAATCGCTCAATATTTGGTCGGCGTCCTCGTAATGTTGATTCCCATCAACCTCAATGTTGAGCCGTGCTCTATGAACCACGAGATCTATATGTTTAAAGCCATCCCATTTCTCGGCTTCCACGATCAGTCCGCGTGATTCCAACTCTCTTTTCAAAGCTTGAGCTTCCGGCGTGCTCTGCGGTGACATGAACAAATGATAACAACAAAACGCCTCGACAGAGTCGAGGCGTTGACGTAGCTGGTTATGGTCCGGCGTACCAGATGGCGCGGATGAGAGTGACGCTTTTTCCGTCCAGTGTTGTGCTGTAGATCGCCCAGCCCTTTCTTCCGATGTCGTGAGCAGGCGGGTCATAGCGTGCATCCCGCGTCAGATCTATGATCTCCTCTGCCATTTCCTCGGCCGGCATGGCGAGGGGAAGAGGAACAGAATCCCGGATCGGGACCGTCGCAAGTACTCGCGCGGAATACTTTTCTCCATCGATGAGGGCATAATGCGTAAATCCTGGAGCCCCGCCGAGAAGCCTTTTCAGCGTCTTAACTATCCACGGTGCACTTGCTCCGCACCCCTCTAGTTTCGGTACCCCAAGGTCTTTCATATTCACGGCGACACTCCTTCGTTTGCTTGGTGACGATCAGCGTCTGTCAGGCCAGCGCGCTTTGCACGTTGCATAGAACCGGCGTTCGGCGTCCATGGTCTCGGTGGTTTCGCGGCACTTCTGGCGAAGCTTGGCGAGTCCCGTGGCGAGCATTACTGCGAATAGCAGGATCGTGGCGATCGACATGGCGTATCTCCTTCTTTTGCCAGTTCGCACCGTACTGCAGCAGCTACATATTGTCAAATAAAAACAGGGAGGTCTCGCCTCCCTGTTTAAAGCATTGGAACGAATCCGATTCCACGAACGCGCAAAGCAACTCCGCAGCTACTAAAAAGAAAAAAGACCGGCCTGTGGCCGGTCTTTTCATCAGCAGGTTATTGTTACAAAGTCATTCGAGAAACTCATGCCCACGAAGGCACCTTCAAGGGTCACAGTAGGTTTCCATACCGCGAACGGCTTTGAGTCGTTCTTCTTAAAAAAACGAAGTTCGCAGGACAGCTGAAGTCCCACCCCCGGCTCGAAATAGATCATCTCAATACGATTGATGTTTTTCAAGCCGTTGATGTTCTTGTAGAGGCACTGGATCTGCTGCTCGAATTCCGGAGCCGAGGCATTCTCCGGTGCGGCATCGTCACACTCACACTGTAAAAGTGCCGGTATTGCACTTTGAAGCATTTTGAAACCGGCGCTTTTGATGAGCCAATCGTGCGCACATTGACGAAAGCCGGGCGTAAAGAACGTGTTGATCTTCTTCGGAAGGTATACCTGCGTCATCGCGATTCTCCTTGTGGGTAAGGCTCGCTAGGGCCATATGAGCAGCCGATCCGCTCACTGCGAGTGATACTACCATCAAAAGGTTTTCGTACTCAAGTGAATTCAAAGATAACGCCCCGGAAAAACCGGGGCGCTGAAGAACTGTTTTTGACGCTCACTCCTTGGCACACTCGTAGATCTTGAGCTCGCTTGAGTATGAACGTCGTATGGCTTCGCGTTGTGCGGCCTCGTTCTCGAAATATTCGCCAAACATCCGCAATCGCGCAGAGAGTTCGATGTTGTGAAGGAATGCCCGCGCAATTTCAGCAAATATCTCTCGATCTGGCGCGAAACCGACGTGTTTCAGATGTTTGCTGACAGTTAACGTGCGACCGCTTGAGTGGTCGCCATCAACGATGCCGTTGCCTCGAATGTATGCATTGAATGCACTTGAGAACTGGCAGACGAGCCATTCCGAGCTCCCGTGTGTGCCGTGGCTTTTCGCGTGGATAAGGAGAAGTTGACCCACGCGCTCGGGCAGTATAGCCGCAAGTTTCTCATTCCTCAGTTTCGCCTTCACGTCCCACTCGCGGCCATCGCACCAATTGACGGCCCGTAGAATGCCGGCGAGAGCAGGTATGGTACATGCGCTCTTGTGATAGTCCGACAATCCTTCGATGGTGCGTACGATGCATTCGAGGATAGTGGAAGCACACTGGTAGGACGCGATAATGAGGCACTCAAAAACGGTGACCCAGTATTCCTCAGCGTCCCGAAGCGCGCCCTGCATAAGAAGCGCAAAAATTGTCTCTACGCGGTCCACGTCCCAATTATCTTGTGAAAGCACCTCCAATACTTGCAGGTGGATTTTTTCACACTCTTCCGTTCGTTTACCATCCGGAAGTTGCAACTTGTTGATGAGATTAAAACAACGCGTCTTTTGTATTGCCAACATCTTACTCTCCTCGCAGAGATAGCCCTTCGCAGGGCGGTTTCAAAGAGCAATCACCCTCGCGGGCTTGCCGTGTCTGAGTATACAAAATGGAGAACAAAGAAAAAGCCCCGATTTCCCGGGGCTTCGATGGTCAAACAGTGACCGGCGCTGAAGATGCTTTCCTGCGTTTGTCTCCGAAATATTCGAAGAACATATAGAACGACTCGCGGGCGGTCATCCTGAAGAGAATGCTGCGCCGCACCTCGTTGATGACCTTGCGGGCGCGAGGGTGAACACCCACATCGCGCAAACAACTACTGATGACCTCGAGTCGCCAGAGAGAGTCTTCGTGGCTCGAGTGGACGTACTGGTTGAAGGCCGAGGAAAATAGCGCGACAATTACGTCGCTGTCTTCTCCCGTGTCGCAGTCATGTAATAAGGAAAAGCTGCGCAGCGCGTTGCCCAATATGGCGGGGCAGCGGTCCCCGAGGCCTTCGTCGGAGGCCTTTCGGTTGCAGAAATTCACCGCTCTCAAGATCCCGGCCAGGACCGGCAGGGTGCAGGCGCTTCTTAGCGGCGTGGTGAGCGAGTGTAGTTCCGCAAGACAGACGCAGAAAATGGACGACCCGTGTTCATAATGGGCGACCATCAGCGCTTCAAATGCAGTCACCCAGTACCGCTCGTTATCCCTTAGTGCATTCGGATACACGGAGAAAATGTGGTTCACACGCGCGGCGGGCTCCATATCCAGTGTGAGAGCCTCTAGAACTATTTCGGAGATGCGTGCGTCGCTCTCGGGTAAGCGCATCGAGCTGATGAGCTTGGAGTAGTGCTGTAGGATAGTCGGTAACATTTCATTCTCCTCGCAGAGTATGTGTCCCTCGCGGGACGTTTCAATGAGCAATCGCCTACGAAGGCTTGCCGTAGCAACTATGACAAATGGAGGTGGGTGAGTCAAAGCAAAGAAAAAACGCCTCGGGAATCCGAGGCGTAGTGAGAGCGTTCAGGACGAAACGGTAGTGACAAACGCGCGAAGCAACTTCGTAGCTACTAAAGAAAAGGCCCCGGATTCCCAGGGCCAAAGATTCGATCTTTAGTGCAACTCGGCATAAGACCTGCAAAGATCTTTTGCCAAGAGGGCTATCGAGATACCGTAGCCATGTTGATGTGCGAGGCGCGTGACGACTTGCGCAAGCAGCGGATCATCCGGCTCCACTCTTTCGGGAAGCTCTTGAAGAGTCTCGGACAATTTGAGCAGGTGACTGAGCCGCTCGTTACTTTTTGTGTACTCGGCGAATTCAGAGGAGAACAGGCCAACCGCCAGTTTTGACGGTACGGGCTTCCGCATGCGCCATCGCATTTCGGCGTACTCCACGATAATAGTACCGATCATGGCGGGATGTTCTTCGCTGAACTTTGCCCTATCCTTGTCGTTGGTCCGCTCTGTCCGCTCGCGCGCATGACACCAATTCGCCGCTCGCAGCGCAGCGACGATCGCCAGTGGATACAGCGCGGCCCGGAAGTGGAGCGATGTAAGCGACCCGGTTCTCAAATAATCTCGCGCCAAAGCGAGCGACGAGCCGGCGTATTCAAGGTGGCCGACTAGAAAGGATTCCAGAGCCGCAATGATGTACCACTCGGATTTCTCATCGAATGCCTCATCATCATCGCGCTCGATCGCGGTGAAGCGGTCAAAGAGCATGGTAACCCCGACAGTCCTAGATTCCGATGTGATAGTCGAGAGTACTGCCTCGTGGATGTCTGCGACTGCGGGCGGCACCGGCCGCTTAGTCATCAGGTCGAAGACTTGTGCATTATTTCTCATTTCCGTTCTCCTTGCAGAGACGATGAGCCCCTTTGAGGGCGGGACGATGACCTCTTTCAAGGTCGGTTTCAATGTGCAGAGCCCTTTGAGGCTTGCCGTGCCCACTATGACAAATCGAAAGAGGTGAGTCAAAGTCAAAAAATGAGACAACTATTTGTTTATTCGCGCGAATAAGAAAGTAGCTGGATGGGAGTCTGGGAGACAAAACAAAACGCCTCGACATTGGCCGAGGCGTTGGTGAAAGAACAGGCTGGCTTTGCTAGCCGAAGATGCTGGGGACCGGTCCGTGGACGGACGCTTCTTCGTAGAAGCTGGTCGGCACCTGCCTGCCGGCAGGCAGGCTTTGGCTCTTGGCGAGGCGATGCTTCGCGTTCTCTTCGTGCGCTTCGCGCAACTGGCGCTTTTGCGACGCGATGATGAATTCATCGCGTATCATGCGCGGCAATATCGCGAGCGTCGCGGCGAGCACGCCGCTTACCGCGGTAGCCAGAAGCACGAGCGCAATAGGCGCTTGCACCTGCCATGCCAATAAGCTGACAGAGACAGACCCCACATTCTGAAGAGCGAAGATAACGGAAAGCCCCCCGAGAACCATGCCTACGATCAGTGATAACAACATGTATCTATTGATTAACTATTAATGCATCCGGCACCGTGCAGTGCCGGATGGCTTACTGTAGAAGACGAATGGCGGGTAACTTGCCTTTCTTGACTCAAAATGGTCAAAAAAAGAGCCCCGACGCGAGGGTCGGGGCGCAAAAGAGGCCATTTTCGTTACTTGAGCTTTTTTAGCATAGCGAGCAGCGATTCGTCGGATATCGCGCCGGAGCCGTACATTGTGCCTGCAATGTGGTACAGCAAGATGAGATTTTGCACGTAGGTGAGCTCATGCATTCGCCTACGAAAGAGGGGGAGCTCTTTCCGCGCTGTCTCAAACCGCTCCCTCGGTATCTTTGCCTTGGGTTTTTCCGCTACGCGAGCGATATTTTCAAGAGTTCCAAGCATTGCCTCGAGCTTCTGGCGAGCCGGCGTCTGTGCGGTCATTTCAGCCTCCTGTGTTGACCGCGCGCATACTATTGTTGATGACATTAATTTACAATTAAAAAGAGCCCCGTCACAATGGCGGGGCTTATGATTTCGTCCACATTTCAAAATGGAGCCTGACCACAACGGTGATCACATCATTGTTCATGCTGTGCGAATGGTCCTCGCTAAGAATGACTGCACCGCGGTGCGTTTTCTTCCAGCTGTTGATCTTCTCACCGATCTCGCTTTGCGTGCCGGTAATAAATTCGGTGCGCGTGCCGAGGTACTTCATACAAACCTCCTTTGGCATTACTCCCTCTAAAAGCGTAGCACAAAAATGAACGACCCCGAGAGGTTCGGGGCCGTTGTTTGTAGAAAGCACGTGGATCAGCGTGGACCGCGACCGATCTTGTTGGGAGCGGATTTCGCGACTATGTCGGCGACTTCCTGCGTGCACAGGCTCTTCATCCGGTCGACCGATACGCCGTTCTTCTCGGCCAGATCGCTCCACCGCTGTTGGTTTTGCTTCTGGAGCTCGCGCTTGCGAGGGTTCCTGCGCTGCTGCCCTGTCTTCACGGACCCGCCGCTGCTACGGATTTTTAAGCTGCTATGCACTGACATTTCGATACTCCTGTTGCCGGTGAATGCTTGCGCAAGATTATACCATAAAACCATGCTTGTCAATAAAAAAGCGGCTCCATTTTGAGGAGCCGCCTTGGTCATTCTGCATCTGCTGCAGGACGATTCGCGAGCTTGAATTGCTCGATCGAGGTAATGTTCAATTCGTAGAGCGCGCCCTGCACGAAGCAAAGCCAGCGCATCGCTTTGTCGCGTTTCGAGCGCGTGCCCTCGGCCAAAAATTTCGGGATCATGACGCACATCCATTTGTAGTGCGCGATCCTGTACTTTAGGTACACCGTCGAAGCGAGGTCCCGTTTTTCGTAGTCCTCCATCCCGCGTGGCGTAACATCGGGATAGAACTTATCGAGCTGCTTGAGCGACGCTTTGGCCGCGCGGCAGATATCCTCACTGTTCATCATTGTTCAGCTCCTGTTTTTCGTTTGCGGAATCATCTCGGCGACGGACGGTCAATCCAAGACCGCCGACGGCTCCCACGCCAAAGGTGCCAAGGAAGATAAAAAGCAGCGTTGCCTCTGTCGATGTTCCGAGCAGCGTCGTGATGTCGTCCGCCAAAACGGTACAGACAGGGAATGCGACACACATGAGCAAGATGAATACGACCGGCAAGAACATCGTACGGTTCCTTTTTTGCTAAGCCAATTGTATATGCGCCTGCAGCAAAAGAAAGCCCGCCCGTGAAATGCGGGCGGGTCGTCAGGAGCGCCATTTTGTCGAAAAAAAAGCGAACAGACACGTGGGGATGACCAGTGACACGATGACGTACACATTGGCTGGCCGCTCGAAGGGCCAAAAAAATGCGACAAGGAGCGCGAGAGCTATGACGCAAAAAAAGAAACCGACGTTGATGAGTTCCTTTTTGCCGAAACCTTCCACAAAAGCCGCTACTATCTTTTTCATTACACGGACCTCTTTCTCTTTGCACTGTACCGTGCTCTATCCAGCTGTCAAAGTTCTGCGCTACAGATCGTTGCCCGTGTATGAGAGATTGAAGCTTTTGTTGATGAGCGGGAAATCGGGCACCATGTCTTGAGAGCTCAAGTGCGAGAAGAGTTGCCAGTGGATAAAAGACGGGTCGCGCACCTTCACGCGCGAGATCGCGCCTTCGTGCGAGAAGATCACATACGCTATCTCGCCGCGCCAGCCCTCGACTACGCTTACCGCCATTCCACTCTCGGGAATCGCATGGAGAGTAGTGTGTATCGCGCCCGTTGGAAGCATTTCGAGCGCTTTTTCAATGAGTCTGATCGATTCGTGTACTTCTTTGATACGAAGGCGGAAACGCGCATCTACGTCGCCGCCATCGGTGAGCGCTACTTCGGGAGCGATCTCTCCGTATGCGGCGTACGGATATTCGACGCGTGCGTCCTTCGCGATGTTGTTGCAACGAGCTGCGATGCCGACGCCGCCGTAATCGCGCACGACCTGCTGCGGCACCACACCCGTGCCCTCCAGACGATTGGCGAGCGAGGCGCTGCTATCGGCAATGTGTACGATCTCGGTGAATTCTTTTTTTAGGTATGTGAGACATGTTCGCACTTTATCTATCTGCTGCGGAGAAAGGTCCTTGGCGACGCCGCCTGCAACATTGATATTCCGCCAAAAGCGACTACCCGAGAGCGACTCACTCAAACGCCGCAATTCCTCCGTGAGACGGAATCCCTGCGCCGCCATAAATGAAAAGCCCGTGCCATTGCCGGCGATGTTTCCGATATCAAAGATGTGCATCGTGAGGCGTTCGAGCTCGGCAAAAATAAGCCGCAGGTGTTTGGCACGTGCTGGTACTTTGGTACCGGTAAGGTTCTCAAGCGCTTGGCAATATGAGAGCGAGTGTGAAAAAGCGCTGTCGCCGGATATGCGCTCCGAGAGCTGTACCTTTTTCTCCGGCGGCAAGTTCTCAAAAAGCTTTTCAATGCCCTTGTGCACCCATCCGAGACGGGCTTCGAGTTGGATTATCTCCTCGCCGACGACGCTGAAGCGGAAATTACCGGGCTCGATGATGCCCGCGTGCACAGGTCCGACGGGAATTTCATACACGCCCTCGCCGCCGATCTCATGGAATCGGTAGTCGCCGGCGTGAGTGGGCGGTACTTTGGTATCCCATTTGAAATCTTTGCGCAGCGGATACGTGTGCGCGGGCCAATTTTCCTCGTGCAAGATGAGTGAGCGCGGATCGGGGTGGCCTTCCGGCGTGAGGCCCATCATCGTGAGTATCTCGCGCTCATAGAGCGCAAGCTCGGGGAATTCGCGGGCGAGAGAGGGAAAACTCGTTGCGTGAACCGTTACGAAGAGGACAAGGAATACCGATTGGCGAGGAATGCCGAATACGTAGTAGACTCGAAATCCGTTTTTTTCTTTGCGCTCATCGGTGGCTACGAGTGTGATGAGCGGCAATCCGGCATCTTTGAGCGATCGGAACGTTGCTTTGAGTTCACCGTGCTCTACCGGCACGAGCAGCGCGTTGCCCCGCTCCTCAAATGAGCGGCCCGGCAGATATTTTTCAATGACGTGTTTTTTCGTACTCATACTATTGAATGATCGAAGCTGCGTTGGTAACGAGTTCGCGTAGCGGCACGGGAATGTAAACGCTTAAGACGACAAAAATGACGGAAAGAAATCCAAGCGAGGCGAGTGTCCAATACGACGCCTCGCCTTTTCCCAGGTCCTGCGGTGGTTCGCCAAAAAGCATCGTGGAAATGGCGCGCAAGAATCCGGCGAGCACGATGCCGAGCGCCGCGATGACGATGAGCATGAGGTAGGGGTAGTGCGCCATTCCCGCAGAGAGAATAGAGAGTTTCGTGAAGAAAATGCCGGAGGGTGGAATGCCCGAGATGGCGAGCAAGCCGGCAAAGAAGACCGCGGCGGAGAAGGGCAGAAGCGTGAGCCCGCCGCGCACGTTGTCGATCTTGGTCGAGCTGTATTTGAGGAAAAAGTTGCCCGCGCAGAAGAAGAGTATCGGCTTGAGAAGCGCGTGATAGAGCATGTGGAAGAGGGCGGCTATCGCCGCGACGCCGCCGATGCCAAAGCCGATCCCCATGATGCCCATGTGCTCGATGGAAGAATACGCGAGCATGCGCTTGTAATTCTTCTGACCGAAGATGATGAGCGCTGCGACTACAAGCGACACGATGCCAAAGCCGATGAGGAGATGCTGCGAAAATGCCGGATCAACCACGGCGTCGGCTACCGAGCGGAAGCGAAGGATGGCGATGAGCGCGACGTTGAGCAGCAATCCGGAAAGGAGGCTTGAAATGGGGACCGGCGCCTTGCTGTGCGCGTCGGGAAGCCATGTGTGCATCGGCACGAAACCCACCTTGGTGCCGTAGCCGACGATCACGAATACGAACGCGATCTTGATGAGTGTGGGATCGAGCGCGCCCTGCACGGAATGCAGGAGATCCCACGAAATGAATGTGCCGAGCGCGCCCGCGCCCGCCGCCGCGTTGAGAAAAAGGAGCGTGCCGAGAAATCCGATCAGGAGGCCGACTGAATTGACGATGAGATGTTTCCATCCCGCTTCGAGCGCGGATGGTTTGTTGTAGAAAGAAATGAGGAAGGCGGTCGCGAGCGTGGTCGCTTCGATGGCCACCCACATGATGATGGGGCTCGCGGTCGTCGCGGCGAGATACATCGCGAAGAAGAAGAAGTGGAAGAGCACGAAGTATTGACGCACGCGCCGGAAGCCGATGATGCCCTTTTGCGATTCCTCGCGCAAATGCCCGACGGAATGTATCGCGGCGGCGAGGCCAACGGTGGTCGCAAAGAGCAAGATGAAAGCGCCGAGTGCGTCCGTTTTGAAAAAATACGAAGCGGAGAGCGGACCGCTGTGCACGACTGACAGGCCCACGGCGATTGCAAGAAAGAATTCGGCAGCGGCGGCGGTCACGCTTGCATATTCGATGACGCGCTGTTTTTCGCGCGGCAAGACTCCGGAGAGCAGAGCGGCGAGAAGTGGAAGTAAGAGTAAAAGGTATGTGGTCATATTTATTCTTCAGTAAGGCGGGTCATTTCGAGCGTGGCTGCATCGACGACGCCGAATTGGCGGTGCATCATTGTGAGGAAGCCTGCCGCTATGGCCACCCACACGGCGATGTCGAAAGATATGGCGAATTCGAGCGCGAGCGAGTGCTCGATGCCGAGGAATGCCGAGAGCAGCACGACGCCGTTCTCCAGTGCCAAAATGCCCACGACCGCGGCGAGGGCTCCACGGCGGTTGATCATGAGGAAGAGTGTGCAAAAGATGGTCGCGAAAAGGAGCGGGATGCTTGAGAGAGAGCTGAAGAGCGCGAGGCGGGGAGCGACGAAATAGTATGCGAAGAAGGTCGCTGCCGCGAGGCAGATCATGGATTGTGGCGCATTCAGATACGAAGCGGCCGAAAAGTGCGCGCTGTATTTGCGGATCATTTGCCAGAGGTACGCGGGAGCCATGACAGCTTTCACCGCGAGCGTGAGAAGCGCGGCGTAGAACAATCCCATTTCATGCGCGGAATACGCAAGCGAGATCAGCGAGAGCGCGACGACCACGGATTGCACAAGATAAAAAGTAACGAGCGTGGTATTTTTGCGCACGAGGTTCATCAGTAACGCGAGTGAGAAAACGGCGGCGGCAAAAAATGTAAGAGACGGCATCATACGACGACAATGAGGATGGCAATAATGCTCAATATGAAAGACGTGAAGAGAAGATCGGGCACGCGGAAGATGCGGAATTTGGCCATGACTGATTCGAGAAATGCGATGGCGGCGGCTGCGATGAGGACTTTGAGCAGGAACCATCCCGAGGCCGCAAGAAGCGCGCTCGGGGCGAGCGACGTGGAGAGTCCGAATGGCAGAAAGACGTTGACGAGTACGGCAATGAATATCAGAAGCTTATTGCTCGCGGCCCACTCCATGAGCGCAAGGCCTTTGCCGGAGTGCTCAAGTATCATCGCCTCGTGCACCATAGTGAGTTCGAGGTGCGTCGCGGGGTTGTCCACGGGGTAGCGTGCATTTTCCGCGAGCAGCGCAATAGCAAACGCGACTGCAGCGAGAAGCAGAGGAAGTATGTACACATCGGAGACATGCGAGGGGATGGCAGCCATCGCCGAGAGATTCGTCGTGTGCGTCATAAATGCGACGGCGACAAGCGAGAGAATGAGGCCACCTTCCGTGAGAGCGGCGATCATCATTTCACGGCTCGCGCCGAATCCGCCGAAACCCCCGCCGGTGTCCATGCCGGAGAGCGCTAAGAAAAATGTGCCGGCAGCGATGAGGTACACGAAGACGAGCAGGTCGCCGGTCGGCAAGAACGTGGTCTGCGGGCTGATGAGCGGTACGCCGGCAGCGAGCGCGAGCGTGGTCGCGAAAATAATGAACGGCGAGAGTGTGAATATCCATGAGGCGTCTTCGGAAATGACCTCGTCCTTTTTGAAAAGTTTGAAGAGGTCGCGGTATGGCTGCGCTATGCCGGCACCGGTGCGGCCCTGCATGCGCGCTTTTATTTTACGAATGATGCCGAGAATTGCCGGAGAGAGGAGTGGTACGGCGAGTGCGTTCAGCGTGTACAAGAGGAGCGTCATATTATTTGAGTGCGTAGACCAAGAGACCGAGCAAGGTCACGCACATATAGAGCAGATACATATTAAGATGACCTGTCTGTATTTTGCGGGCTTCGCGCGCGCTCTTTTCCACGGCAGCGACGATATATTGGTAGAGATAGGTGTGATAGATGTCCGTCAATGAAAGATGCACCGTTTTTGTCTTCGCAAAATAACGCACCTGCGCGTCGTGGTATTCGATGTCGGTCTGCAGGGTCGGCCGGAGCAATCCGCGGAAAATGGTGATGATGGAGCGCGAGAAACTGGTCGCGGTGATCTCCATGCGGGGCGAGAGCAGCGAGCCGCAATCCCATGTGCGGGATACGACCACCCTTTGGCGGCGCGACATGAGCCATGTAAATGCCGCGACAGCGAGGGCTCCGACGATAAGCGCGAGCGTTATGCCGATCATAGAAAGCGACGAGACGTTGCCGAAGTTGATAGAGTTTACGGGACTTGAGAGCGCGAGCGGGGCTTGTGGCAAGCCGCGCAGCGAGAGAGCAACATGCGCCAAGAGCGGCGAGATCGTGCTGGCAGCGACGCCGAAAAACACGGTAAGCACGGCGAGGATGCCCATTCCGAATTGCATTCCGATATCGCTTTCATGCGCAAGCTCTACATGATGACTTCTGGGCCTCGCCAAAAAAGTCGCGCCGAAGGCTTTCACAAAACACGCCGCGGCCAATCCGCCGGTAAACGCGAGCGACGAGGCTCCGAGGAGGAATATCAGCTTGCCGTACATGGGCAAAACGGCTATCCCCACAAAGAGACTTTGGAAGGTCAGCCATTCACTGACAAAGCCGTTGAATGGCGGCAGGCCCGAGATAGCAACAGCGCCTACGAGAAAGAAGAAACTCGTCCATGGCATGAGTTTTATCAAGCCGCCATATTCTTCCATGTTGCGCGTATGTGTGGCGTGCACGACGGAGCCGGCGGATAGGAAGAGGAGCGCCTTGAAGAGCGCGTGGTTGACCGTGTGATAGAGCGCTGCGATGAGCGCCGCGATGCCGACTGCGGGCATATTCAGCGAGAAGAAGGTGATCGAAGCGCCGAGTCCGAGCAAAATGATGCCGATATTTTCCACGCTATGAAATGCGAGGAGCCGTTTGATGTCGTGTTCGGACAACGCGTAGAGGACTCCGAGGAGCGAGGATACCGCGCCGAGAAAGAGTATGAGCAAGCCCCACGAGACGTGCGGTGCGGGGAAGAAATCGATAAAGAATCGCATGAGCATGAATATCGCGGTCTTTATCATTACGCCCGACATGAGCGCCGAGACGTGCGACGGCGCGGCGGGGTGCGCTTCAGGCAGCCAGATGTGGAGAGGAATGACGCCGGCTTTAGAAGCGAATCCAACGAGCGCGAGGGCGAGCACGGTATTTTGCACCGCGAAGGGAATGGCGGGGGCGAATGAGCGGATCACGTCGAAATCCCACGAGCCGGTGAAGCGGTAGAGCAGCAGGAATGCGGCAAAAAGAAATGCGGCGCCTAATTGCGAGATCAAAATATAGAGCGTGCCGGCGCTGATATTTTTTTCCTCATTGCGTTCGTAGATAACGAGAAAATACGAGGCGATGGCCATCATTTCCCATGCGAGCAAAAAGAGAAATCCGTTGTTGGCGGAAACCACGAGCAGCATGCTCGCAATGAATACGTTGTAGAAAAATCCAAAGTGACCGAGGCGATACGTCCCTGCGTAGTGCGTGTAATAGCGAATGCCGAATATTGATGCTGCGATGGCGACGGTCGATATCGTTGCGATGAAAAAAGCTGCGAGGCTGTCGACGCGGAGCGTCAAAATATCCGGCGAGATGCCGAGACTCCCGGCGCCGTGCAGGAGTACCGTCTTGCCCGAGAAGAGAGCGAGCAGCGCAAACACAAGGCCGAACAATGCGCCGAACGCGGCATAGATATGCGCCACGATCCAAGCGTTATGCTCTGTGACCCGCGCGCTGAAAAGGAGGGATAGCACGGCGCCCGTCGCGAACAATGTGAACGCGAACGACAGCCCGTGCTCTGCAAAAAAGGAAAGCATATCAGGATTTTTTGGTGCCTAGCATGTCGGCGACTTTGAGCAGCGCTTCGATAATGGCTTTCGGCGACGGCGGATCGCCCGGTATCTCGACATCGACGGGTATCACATCTTTTACGCCACCGGCGATGGCGTACGAACCTTTGAAAATGCCGCCATCTATCGCGCCGTTGCCGACCGCCACGACGATTTTTGGCTCCGGCGTGGCATCGTACGTGCGTCGAAGAGCCTCGGCCATATTGCGTGAGACGGGGCCGGAGACGAAAAGCGCATCCGCATGGCGCGGCGAAGCGACGAACTTCACACCGAATCGTTCTACGTCGTAATACACGTTGCCGAGCGCAGTGAGCTCGCATTCTTCCGCGTTGGATGAACCGGCGGCGACTTCGCGGATGGCGAGCGAGCCCTTCTGCGAAGAGAATATCTTTGAGCGCAATTTTTCTCCGAGTATTTCGATGTCGGATCCGGACGCAAAATCAGCCCGCGGCATCACGGTGCGTGGCGTTGTCAGTATTTTTTTGAATAGGCTATACATAAACATTTCGTCATGCAATGAGATGTCATCTCATTGCATGGTTCCACTCGTCCGACTAAAGAAAAAAGCCGGCGATGGCCTACCGTGGTAGGACCTCTCGACGGCATCGGCGCGCAAAACGTCGGTGCGATGGACAAAATGTACTCCAAGGAGCTGTTGCGCGCAATAGCAAAAATGTGCTGAAAATCGTGGAATTTCCAAAAGAAAAGCCGCCCCCGATGGTTGTCGAAGGGGCGGCTTTGAAATTCATGCCCGCTGCAATTCAGGAACCCGCTCGCGGAGCCTTTGCTGTACCAATCGCAGAACTTCAAGATATTTTTGGTCGCAGGTTTCGCCGGCAAGATACGTCAATTTTTGCTTCGGATCTTCGAAATACACCTTGTCAGCGTGCCGCAAGCGTGCGTCCTCCGGCGGCGAAGCCAAATATTCCGGCGGATTTATTTGCTGCTCGATGAGCCGCTCCGCCACGAGTGCTTTATGGAACTCGAGCGTCTCATAGCAATCCCGATGCCGTATAGCATAGAGATATGCCTCGCGGCCGAACTCACGCACAAAAACGAAATCGTGCTCCGATAGAGCCGGTGCGACTTTGCGTACGGTGAACTCGTTCATCAAGACCCATCGCCACAAAAGGCGAGAGGTCGGAAGTAATCCGCCTTTATCGCCCGGCCGCCATGGCGCGACGTCGCTGAAGGTGTCGCCGAGAAACGCGAATGTCCGTCCCGGAAATCGTCCCGGCAAAAGAGATTCAAGTTTCTCGTACAATGTACGATCAGACACCGAAAAGAAAAGTGCGGCCATCGTCACAGTCTCCTTTTTTGTGTTTTCGACCAAAGAACAAATACAGCTCGAAGGATAGTATTCCTTTTTTAAAAAAGTTCAAGGCCCCATGCTGTGCATAAGGCCTTGAGATTCAGAACGACGACATGATGAAACCCCATGCGAGCAGTGCGCCCGCGAAGGGAAGAACGACGACGTTGCAAACCAGCAAAAATTGCCGCCATGATTTGTCGCTCATGGTTTCCGGGCCGTAGCTGTGAGCGCAAAAGCGCGTCCACCACGACTCGACGATATCCTCGATGCGTTTCATCTCACTCTCCGTGGTTATCAGTACAAGAAAAGAAGGAGGATCCAGAGCAGTAGCACGATGACACCGAACACTGTAACGATCGCGGTTGTTCGTAGCATGACCACGCTCCCTTGTTCTGGAGAAACAATACATCAAATTGGTAGGTATGTCAACTCCTGCTACAATTGCTCTGATGAAAAAGCATAGTGCACCCATCAAACACTGGAGCCATTCTTCACTTATGGCATTTCTGCGCAATCCGCTTGCGTGGTACAAGCGCTACGTGGAAAATGTGCGCGACAATCCTTCCAATCCTTCGGCGGTCATCGGCCGCGCGGCGCATATCGCGATGCAACATTATTATGGCGGGATAAGCAAAGAGGGTGCGACCGCACTGGGGCTCGAATACCTGCGTAATATACCCGACTTTGAGATCAACTTCGGCAAGGCCAAGAGTGCGCGGATGCGCAAAGCGCGGCGCGCTGGCATGGAGCAGGAATATCTGCAGGCGGTTAATTTTTATTTGCAAAAACCGCCCAAGCACGATGTGCTCGGCGTGGAAGTATCGGCGGTGGCAAAAGTAGATGGGCTTGCCCTGCCGATAAAAGCGATATCGGACCTCGTGGTTCGCAGCAAACTTGATAAGCGGGCAGTGGACATTATCGACCACAAATTCGTGGATTCATTTTCCGCGAAGAGGGCTGAAAAAACACTCTTCGTCATGCAGGCTATTTTTAATTACTATACCGTGCGCGATATGTACAAAAAGCCGGTACGCAGATTTATCGTATATGAATGCAAAAAACGCGCCAACAAAGACGGCTCACCGCAGCTGCGGCGCTACGTGCTCGACTTCCGCGAGCTGAAAGGTGAATTCGAAGTCTTCCATCGCCTCATCAACGATGCCACTGCCGAAATATCCCGCCCGCGTCTCTACCTGCCAAATCCATCGGATATGTTCGAGGGGGAGAATAGCTTCGATATTTATCGTTTGGGACTGACCACCTAGGTTGCTGCCGCCCGGACTCTCTACGTCCAGCAGTTTCAAACAAGTTACTTCAATTGCGGATCGATGGCGGCTTGGAAATTCGCGAGCGGCTGGGCGCCGTCGAGCGATTGCGTGCCGGTGATGAAGCCGGGAGTGCCGTTGATACCGTAGCTGCTACCCTCGGCCCTCTCGTCGTTGATGATCTTCGTGAACGCATCTTTTTTGGAAGCGACGAGTGCTTTGAGCTTCCCAGCGTCAATGCCGGAGATCTTTTTGCTGAGAGCGATGATAGATGTCTCATCACCAAAGCCCTGATCGCCTTCGGCGTCTTGCGCCTTGTACATTGCCTCCCGCCAGCTAAACCACTTGCTCGGATACAACTCCCAGACCGCGTGGCTGTAGAGCGCTGCCGTCACCGAATCTTCGCCGAGGAATGGATAGTCCTTGAATACGATGCGAAGTTTGCCGGTGTCTACATAATCCTTTTTGAGAGTAGGCATTGATGGTTGGATATTGATGCCTTGTACGCCGCCCACTTCCACCGTCTTGCAGAACGGACATTGATAATCGGCCCATTCGACGAGCGTCGCAGGAGCATTCGGGTCTCCGATGTACGGAGTTTCAGCATCGATCTTTACCTTCTTCACATCCACCGCAGCTTTTTGCGGCTGGCCGTTGTTGGCAGCAGGAGCGGCGGCGCCGCTCTTGTTCATGCCCAAATACAAACCGCCGGCGATGAGCGCACCCGCGACGATTATTGAAACAGGAATCGCGAGGGTGGAGAGAAGTGCTGCGCGTGAATTTTGTGTCGGCTCCATAAAAAAATTATTTATTAGTGGGTAGAGTATAGCACGCGGCAAAAAGCACAATAGTAAATAGAAAATAGTAAATAGAAAAAGCAAATCCTTCCTATTTACTACCTACTATTTACTATTATCTGCTCCTGACCTTGAGCTTCGTCGATTTCTTCTTGTTGATCTTAGGCAGTCGGATCATGAGAATGCCGTGCTTTTCGGAAGCTTCGGCCATTTCTACATCTATCTCCTCGGGCAGCATGATGGTGCGGGTAAAAGAGCCCCAGTAGAGCTCGCGTTGGAAATAATTGTCCTCCTCCACTTCGCGCTCCTCTTCGCGACTGCCGCTTATGGTGAGCATCTCGCGGGTGAGTGCGATGTCTATGGTCTGCGGCTGGACGCCGGCCACGAGCGCCTTGACCACGATGTGGTCGGGCGTCTGGTACACGTCCACAGCCAATTCGCCCCCGGGCTCGTCGCCCGCGTCCTTGAATTCGTTCCTCGTATTGATGCGGGCATGGCGCTCACCCCCTTCGCCCTCAAAAACGGCCCGTGTGGCGCCCGGATTGTTGAAGTAGTCCACCTCGTCGTCACCGTTGCCCGCCAACTTCGAAAGAAACTTCCTCATTGCCCAATATTATACACCTGTTAGCGCCATCTCGGGCGAACTCGCTTGATAACTTCGAGTACGGCCAAAAGCGCTATGACGCCGACCCATACGTAGACAAACGTGCGCAGGAGGTCGACTTCCGGCGTATTGAGGATAAGGAAGTTGAAAAGGCTGTGCAATGTGAAAGCGATGGCGAGGCCGCCGAGGAGGTAAAAGCGCTTGATCTTGGCCGATTTATAGAAGGCAAGACCCATCATGGCACCTATCGAGGCGGAGGCGAGCACATGCAGGAGTGTGGCACCCACGAAGCGCAAATTGCCCGTAACGAAGGTCTGGAGGATGGTCGTGCCAGCGAGCGGGGAGAGCAAAAAGAGCGTGTTTTCGGCTGCGGCAAAGCCAAGGGCGACGGTCACCATGTAAATGACGGCGTCGATGGGCTCATCGTCATCGCTTCTTCGCAGTACGGTGAAGTATGCAGCGAGGTATTTGGTAATTTCCTCGATAAAAGACCATGCCGTAAAGATGGCCGTCTGGCTGCCCAAATAGACTGCGACGTACTTTTCGATGGGAATGACCACGGCGACGGCCACCATGCCGGCGAGGAAGGCGAGTGCGATGAGCATGCGCGGCTCGGGATGTTTACTATCCTCCCGTCGCCAAAACCACAGCCATGCGAGTGCGGGCAATATCCCTCCGGCCATCGCGGCACCTATTCCATAAAGTTCAGACACTCCACTATTATACTGGCCATTTGGCGACCATCAGCTGGTCGCACTCTTTCTGGGGAAGGTTTTGCCAGATGGCTTCTGTGACGAAGGGCATGAAGGGATGGAGGAGCCGCAGGGAAGTATCGAGTATCTTGTATAGAGTATGGGCCCGGGACGCCGCGGCTTCGCCGCCTGCTTTGAAAATGGGTTTCGATTGTTCAAGGATTTCCGCAGCAAATCTATCCCACACGAAGTGGTACACAAGGTCGGCCGCGAGATCGAGTCGGAATGTGTCGATGTGCTTTGAAGCTTCTGCCGCAACTTTTTCTACTTCGTCCACCAACGTTTGGTCAGCCTCAACTATCGACCTCGTAGGTCGATAGTTCTGATTTTCAAGGACGAAGCGGGTGATGTTCCACAATTTGTTGGCGAAATGTTTGTAGCCACGGACTCTATCTTCCGAGAGTTTGACGTCGTTGCCCATTGAGGCGCCGATGATGAGCGAGAGGCGCGCGGCGTCGGCGCCGTACTTTTCTATCATGGTGAGCGGGTCGATGATGTTGCCAAGGCTCTTGCTCATCTTCTGACCTTTGCCATCGCGCACGAGACCGTGCAGATATACTTTTTTGAACGGCACATCGCCGAGCAAGAATTCGCTCATGAGTATCATGCGTGCGACCCAGAAAAAGAGAATGTCGTACCCTGTCTCTAGCACGGCTGTCGGATGATACGTTTTCAAGTCATCAGTTTTTTCAGGCCAGCCAAGTGTAGAAAATGTCCACAATCCGGAAGAAAACCACGTGTCGAGCGTGTCGGGGTCTTGCTCCCATCCTTCGTCGCTCGGTGGCACCGTGCCCACGTATGTGTCGTCGTCGCGATACCACACAGGTATGCGATGGCCAAACCATATCTGCCGCGAGATGCACCAGTCGCGCAGGTTGTCTATCCAGTGATAATAAATTTTCTCAAATCGCTCGGGCAATATCTCGATGCCTTTTGACTCCACTGCGTCGCGCATGCGTGCTTTGAGCGAAGACATTTTTCCGTCGGGAAATTTCACCTCTTTGTTTACATCGATGAACCACTGCCTTTTTATCTGCGGTTCGATGATGCCGCCTCCGCGGCTGTTTGTCGCCACATTGTGCACGTAGCCTTCGTCGACTTTTGCGATAAGTCCTTTTTCTTTTAGTTTCTCAATGATGAGCGGCCGCGCTTTTTTGATGTGCTGGCCGGCGAATTCACCAGCGATGTCGAGCAAGAGGCCCTTGTCGTCGATGACGCGCTCGATATCGAGGCCATGTCGCTGTGCTATTTCGAAGTCGATCATCGAGTGCGCAGGAGTGATGGTCATGACGCCGGAGCCGAATTCCATATCGGCCGCTTCGTCTTTGATGATGGTCGCCACTATCGGGCCGTTGATCCACTCGAGCTCGAATTTCTGGCCGTGCTGATATTCCCTGTAGCGCTCATCGTCAGGATGCATGACCACATATTTGTCGCCGAATTTCGTCTCTGGACGCACGGTGCCGATATCAAAAGGTCCGTATTTGAAATGATAGAACGGGTCTTTTTGCTCCACATATTCAATTTCGTCGTCGCTCACGGTCGTCTGCAATTTGGGATCCCAATTCACTATTCTGTCGCCGCGGTAGATGAGTTCGGCGAGGTACATGCGCACGAATGCTTCCATCACCGCCGCGTAGCGCTTTTCGTCCATCGTATAAGCATAGCGGCTCCAATCGAGGCTTGAGCCCATCTTTTTGGTCTGTTCAATAATGGTGGTCTTGCTTTCCTCGACAAAAGCTTCAATGCGCTGCAAGAGCTCTTCGCGGCCCACATCGTGCCGCGTTTTCTTTTCCTTCTTGTACATGTCGGTCTCTACCTTGGACTGCGTGGCGATGGCGGCGCTGTCGGTGCCCGGTATCCAGAGCGTTTTGTATCCGCGCATGCGATGGTAGCGGATGAGAATGTCTTCGATGGCGAGCATGGCGGCATGGCCCATGTGGAGGGTGCCGGTGACATTGGGCGGGGGCAATACTATTGAATAGGGTTCGGCATCTGGCTTCGTGACGCCTTTTTTGATGCACACATCTGGATCGGCATAGCCGCTCTTTTCCCACAAATCGATCATTTCCGGCTCCTTTTTGGCCGGATCATACGGTTTTAGAAATACTTCAGGGATATTGTTGCGATTTTCCGGCATTGCCTCAATTTATCACGCAAATCCGTACAAGCTAAGGTTTGGCACAAAAAAGCGGCCGCTGTCTGCGGCCGCGATTCAGATCTGGATCAAAGTAAAATAGTAGTCTGCGTCGGTGAGATGATCATTGATGTAGTCAACTGCGGCCGCGAGCGAGGTGTCTCCGATCTCGAGCGCGATGAGGCGCCTAAGATCTTTCCATGCCTCGACACGCCGCCTATGCCTTGATCTGCGAGCAAATCTTTGCGTCCACGCCTTGGACCAGCCCTGCGGCAAGTACCTTCTTTTCTTGTACCACGTAATGCAGCACTTACCGTCACGAGGGCAATAAAAATCGTGAAGCGGATCTGGATTGCGGGCAACTCCGACGCGAAAGCCTTCAGCTTTCAAATATTTGTTGATAAGCTTCGCTTGTTCCGGCGCGCATAAATTGGCGACGACATCGTGCCACGCGCCATGAATATCTCGCGGCACGTCCGAACGATTTCTGTGATCATTGAAGCCGCCGATCGAAGTGGGGCGACGGTGATGATCTGTCAGTATCTTGTCACTCTTGGATCTTTGTTTGGCCATTCTCGGCCTCCTTCCTGTGGTTCAGTATAGGGCTACGCAAGGCGAAGGTTGCCCATAGCTGTGAGTAACGCGGGGTCGGTGTATTTTTTGTTCAATGCGTGGAAATAACCGGCGAGGGCTATCATGACGGCGTTGTCGGTGGCAAGGTCTTGCGGCGGGACGAGGAGATTTGCGACGTTACCCTCATCTGCAAGAGCATCGGCGAGACGTTTTCGGATGTATGGACTGGCCGATACCCCTCCACCCACGACGACGGTGTTCACGCCGTAGGAATCTACCGCGCGCAGAGTTTTTTGGATCAGAACGTCCGTCACGGTGTCCTCGAACTCGCGTGCGATAGCATGTATCATTTCATCCGACAGTGGTGAGTGTTTCTCAACAAAGATCCGCACAGCATTTTTAAGGCCCGAAAAAGAAAAATCAAAATTATCTTCGTGCAGCATTGGCCGCGTGAATTTTATGCTTGATTCTTGATTCTCCATTCTTGATTCTGCCGCCAAGCGGCCGATCTCGGGCCCACCCGGATATCCGAGGCCGAGCATGCGAGCGACCTTGTCGAATGCTTCGCCGGCGGCGTCATCGCGCGTTTGTCCGATGAGTTCGTATTTCATCCACTCCCTGGAAAGCACGAGCTCGGTGTGGCCGCCGGAGATCAAAAGGGAAAGTAAGGGGAATGAAAGGGGAGAAAGGTGGTCATCGCTCATTGCCGACATCATGATATGCGCTTCCATGTGATTGACCGCGACTATGGGCTTCTCCCATGCGAGCGCGAGAGCGCGCGCGAAGTTGATCCCGACCCAGAGCGCGGGTTCGAGTCCGGGGCCGACGGTGACCGCTATCGCGTCAATGTCGGGCATGTCGTGCTGTTCAAGAAAGGGAACAATCTTCTCGAGCAGTTCCGGCTCGCGCTGCAGGAGTGTCGATAACTCCGGATCGATGGGTTTCTTTACACTGATAACCCTCAGCTCTGAACTTTCCTTGAGCGCTTTTTCCAGCATTGGCACAAGATTTTTCTGATGCTCGCGTTTGGCCAGATTGGGGTATACGCCGCCGTATTGCGCGTGGATGGCGGCTTGCGAAGCGAGCCCGTTGCCAAGGATATTGAAGCGAAAATCCGCGCCAAAATCCCCATCGGCCTCAATGAGGCAAACGGCCGTCTCGTCGCAGCTTGTTTCGATACCGAGGATTTTCATGGTTGAATACTATGCGAAAAAACGGTATTCTGCGAGGCGTTGCGCGGTTAGCTCAGTTGGTTAGAGCGTGTCTTTGACGTAGACAAGGCCAGGGGTTCGAATCCCTTACCGCGCACAAAGTTGCTACAATCGGGGATATGGAGACATTGAAACTTTCTGAGACCGCTACGATCGTCGCGGCGCGCAGCGCGGAGAATGTACTGCGCGACGGGGGTGTCGTGCTCTATCCCACAGATACGCTCTATGGCCTCGGCGTCGACGCCCTCAACGACCGCGCTGTCGACAAGATATATCAGATAAAAAAACGCGACGTCAAATCGCCCCTCCCTGTCATCGTTACCGATATGCAGATGGCCAAGAAATATGGCGACTACAACGACCTTGCGCAGCGGCTCGCGCAGAAATTTTTGCCCGGACCACTCATGCTCGTGCTCAAGAAAAATCCCTCGCTTTCGGGAGGTGTCGCGCGCGATACGCGCACCATCGGTATCAGGATAGCCAAATCGGATTTTTGCGTGGAAATGCTCAAACATTTCGGCGCGCCGATCACTGCGACAAGCGCCAATAAGAGCGGTGCGCCCGTGCAGAGTACCGTGTCGGAGATATTGAAGCAGCTCGGCCCGTGGGCCGACCTCATCGACCTCGTCATCGACGGCGGCGAGCTTATGGAGAAAAAACCCTCGACGGTAGTGGACGTGAGCAATGACGAGCTCAATATAGTGCGCGAAGGGGCCATTCTCTCGAAGACCATCATTGAGGCTCTCACTTAGAAAGAAAAAAGCTCCCCGCGGGGAGCTTAGGTCAGTGGGGCGCG
>CAZHOB010000010.1:0-35247 GCA_964534465.1 uncultured Candidatus Saccharibacteria bacterium | reverse complement strand
GGACATGATAGCGACCGATGACGCATGGAGCGTGGTGCGCAACACGCCGCAGGTCACAGGATTCGTGGGTACCGCCAATCAGGCCGTGCCGCTTGAGCCTGCAGAAGTCGACAAGATTTTGAAACGCGTCGGCGGCGACACCGTGCGTCACGCCATCGACCTCGCGCTCGACGACGCTGTCATCATCATTGACGGTCCGTTCAAAGACCTCGAAGGCAAAGTGGGGGAGATAGACGAAGAGCGCGGCAAGGTCAAAGTCCTCGTCCCGATGTTCGGTCGCGAAACTCCGGTGGAGCTCGAAGCCGATCAGGTGCAGCGGGTCTAATTGACGCGTTCGTCAACTTACTACATAGTGCCCCCAGTTGAAACGTGGAGGCTATTGAAATGGTAAGCAATGGAGACTTGGGTTCTGGAGGCTGGGGTTCTGGAGTGCGTGTCACCGAAGACCTCGATTCCCCGTCCGAGATGATGTCTCTCGAGGACTGGGTTTTGGAGAGACTTCAGGCGCCTGGAGCCGAACTTTGTGGCGTCTCGATGGACATGGTCCTCGGCGAGCTCATAAGTCTCGAGACGTGCATCCAGCACGTGAAGCTTGCGTCGAAGCACGATGAGATCGCTGCCGCTTACAAAAAGGCGGTCCTGCAGTTTGAGAAGAAGAATCCCGACAATGATGAGGTCTGGTTTCTCAAATACCTTGGCCTCTGGGTCTTCAAGAAGCTCGATGCCGAGAAAAAAGGCGAAACCGTGGACTGGGACGAATTCGGGATGAAGCGCGCTCCCGGTGCAGATTCAACGTTCATCGAAAACGAAGTGAAAATTGCGTGGGAATAATGTCAACGAGCCCGACCGGTGTCGGGCTCTTTTTTATTGTAATGTTCTAAGCCACGCACCAAGCTCTTCGGAAGAAGCGGCCCACTGCGGAGCTTTTGCGCGCACAGCTTTGCGCACCACATTTGCTCCAAAGCCGCAGAAAAGCTCCACGGCCCCGTTCGTATATGCTGCGAGGTCATTACTTCCGTCACCGACGAGAACACAGGTGCCGAGTCCGGCCGTTTTTTTCACGTGCCTGATCGCTCCTCCCTTGCCTTCGTCGCTCCACAAGAGCGACTTCGTGTTCATGCCGATAAGCTGGCCTTTTTTTGAGAAGAGGGCTTCGTTGGTCATTGTGTGGGCCGCCGGAACGCCGAGGTGCTCTGCGACCGGTGCGATACATTCGCGCACGCCGCCGCTCACGATGTAGGTGGGGACCTTTTGCTCGCGCAGCCACGCGAAAATTTCCGGCATTCCCTCGGTGATGTGTTCCAGCATCATCTCGCCGACCTCCGTAAAATGCTCGCGTGAGAGCGGTGCGACATGGATGCGTCGCGTGAGCGACTGTGTGAAGGGGAGTTTGCCCTCCATGCCGAGGCGCGTTATCGCTTCGATCTCTTTGACGAGCGCTTTTTTGTCTTTCCGCTCCCCGAGCGCGAGCGCTACCACCTCATCGAGAGTCTCTTTGGTAACCACCGTCGAATCGAAGTCAAAAAAGACCGCTCCCGCTTTCATATCTCTCGATACTACCGCGAACTTGAAATAATGGCGCGGACACGATATAGTCGTCTTTCATGGCCAAAGAGATCACAAAGATGATAAAGCTCCAGATCGCAGCAGGGCAGGCTACTCCTGCGCCACCGGTAGGTACCGCGCTCGGTCCCGCTGGCGTCAACATCGGCGATTTCGTGAAGCAGTTCAACGATGCGACGCGTCCGATGATGGGTTCTATCGTGCCGGTCGTCCTCACGGTGTACAAAGACCGCTCGTTCACATTCATCGTCAAGAAGCCGCCGGCCTCGCGCCTCATTCTCAAGAAGCTCAACATGGAACAGGGCTCGCACAAGGCGCAGGACAAGGTGGGCCGTCTCACCAACAAGCAGCTCGAAGAAATAGCGACCGAAAAGATGGAAGACATGAATGCCAACGACCTCGAAATGGCCAAGCGCATCATCGCCGGCACTGCCCGCTCGATGGGTATCGACTCCGACATTTAAATTAAAAAAAAGAATCCTGCCCATTCTTCAGAATGAGCGGGATTTTTAGTTTCTGCGCCTGCGTACCGTTTTGGCGGTGCGCTCGAAATCCATTATCGCGTCGATGTCGCGTGTGCCGAGTAGTGACATTTTCGTCGCGAGCCTCTCGAGCTGCTCGCGGCTATCGAGCCGGATGAAACTCGGGACGGTGTACACGATAGCGCCATCTTGCGCGATGTGGTGCTTCTGATCCATCTTCAGCACTTTGAATACCGAGGCCATTTTTTCCTCCTGTTTCCATCGCGAGCATAGAAGGTATCAACCCCAAAAGCAAGGGGTTGATACCTGCTGCCTGCGTCACTCGGAAATGAATGTCCAAGCACATTCATTTCCCTCGCTATCCTCGGCAGACAGAAAAAAGCCCCTGCACACAAGCGGGGGCTTTAGCGGGACTTTTTGCTTGAGATCTAACAAGGCGGACGAGAGATGGGCCCGCTCGCGAATGCTCCAATGCCTTCATGGGCCCAGAATCGGTCGGCATATTCGAGTTCGCGTCCCGCCGGCACGCACACAAGCAGCAGAGGCAGACCCGTTAGTTCCTGTTCTATCGAACATCCTTCGGCGACGATAATGTGCCGCACATTTTCGAGAGTTATTATTTTCGCGTCGAATTGAATTATGAGGCGTCCCGTGTTTGCAGACATTCGCAGCTCCTGTTGGTCTTTGCATAGTATATATAGAAAAAAAGCCCCCGCACACAAGCGAGGGCTTTGAGTCATGGTTTCCAGCCGATGTCGGCAGCGGCGCGCATGGAATAGCGCGGATCATGAGTGACGTCCTTTTCGATCGGAATGAAGGGCGGAAGTTTCGGAACCTGCTTTTCGTCGTCCAATTCGATCTCGAGGAGGTAGAGATGCCCGCTTTCGTGCTCGATACGGTCGAGCTCGAAATACTGATTTTCGTAAACGAAACAGCAGCGGACTTTCTTCACGGGCCGTGTACACGAAAGCATAAACGCTCGGCTCCAATCGTACTGCGCCGCACTGATCAGGCGTTCCTCTTCTTTTCTCACGCCCGGGCTCACATCGCGCTTTTTGGTGTGATAGAACACATAAGAGCCGTTTTGCCCGCGTCTGCGCACACGCGTGACGTCTTTGGGATCGCTCGAGTACACATAGAACTGTTCGATGTCGATCAGCTGGTAGTGAGACGGAATAGCTTTGAGATCGACGGGACCGCACAGATATTTGTTCTCGATCTCGTATGGCGTCGGTTCGCCGAGAACGCGGCAGATGTGCTTGAAGACCCGCTCAACCTTTTCATCCCAGCCGGTCGAATTGCCGATGACACGAAAGTGCGGATGTCCGATCCATGCATCGCGAGTTTTTCCGTCGAGCTCGATCGCCAGCGCCGCGTTTTCTGAACGTGCCTTGTTGTTCGCCAGCGTATAGAACTCTTCAGCACCGAGAGCGGCAGTGGTCAAATGCAGGACGGCGCGACAAAAGAGATCGCGCGCTTCCACAGGAGTTCCTATGCCGCACTGCAAGGCGATCTTCGCAAAAGCCTCAGCGGACATGTACGCGAGGTTATCGCAATAAAACCGATCAGGGAGAAAAACGGGACGCTCATGACCGCTTTCTTTCAATGCTTTGACCATCAGGTCGTACATGAATTTCTGGGCCTGAATAATTCCGTTCTGGAATGTATCCACGGGAAAAATGCCGCCCAAAAATGTCGGCTTGAAATTCGCATTGATCAGAAGCGATGCCGCCTCAGGACCAAAGACGGGGTGGTAGCCGAGTGCTGTCAATTTTTTCCCGAGCGGCTCTATGCATGAGGTTTTGCCTCCGCCGGGTCCGCCGGTGAGTACAACAACGGGAATGTCGTGATCGAGCGGATTCATTATCATCTCCTTTTCAAAGTTCTTTCCGATTTCGAGCCTACCATGCGGCAATCACCCGCCGCAACCTGGCGCTGGGCACTGCAGTCGCCTTCGCTCCTTTGGTACAATGCCATTATGCGGGAAAAGATAGTGAAAGCTCTTACTGCGGCGCTCGAAAAGAGCGGGATTACTGCGGCCGAAGTCGTTCTGGAGCATCCGGGCACTCTGGAGAATGGCGATTTTGCGAGTGGGGTCGCCCTGCAGTATGCAAAGCAGGCGGGGAAAGCGCCGCGCGCTCTGGCCGAAGAGCTCGTCGCTGCGCTTAGCAGTATTGAGGGTGTCGCCAAGGTCGAAGTGGCGGGCGCGGGTTTCATCAATTTCTATCTTTCGACCAATGCGCTCGCAAGCACGATCAATGAAGCCATAGAGCAGGAGAGCTGGGGCGGCGTGAAGACGTACGCCGGCAAGAAAATAATGGTCGAGTACACCGACCCAAATCCGTTCAAAGAATTTCATATCGGCCATCTCATGAGCAATGCGATAGGGGAATCGCTCGCGCGGCTTTTCCATGTCTCCGGCGGGAAGGTGATACGTGCCAACTATCAGGGCGATGTCGGGCCGCACGTCGCCAAAGCCATCTGGGCGCTGATGAAGAATGCAGGGGGAACTCCGACAGTGCAGGAATTAGCCGTTGCGTACACCGAAGGCACCAATGCGTACGAAACCAACGATGATGCAAAAGCGGAGATAGATACTATCAATAAACAGCTCTACGAGAAAAGTAATGGCGGCCTCAACATGCTCTACGAGCACGGGCGCAAAGTCTCGCTCGAGCATTTCGAGGAACTTTATAAAATTCTCGGCACGAAATTCGATTTCTATTTCTTCGAGAGCGATACGGGGCCGCGCGGCGTCTCGATAGTAAAAGCGCATCCGGAGATCTTTGAAGAAAGCGAAGGCGCGACAGTGTTCAAGGGCGAAAAGTACGGGCTGCACACACGCGTGTTCCTCAACAAAGCGGGACTGCCCACCTACGAAGCCAAGGAGCTTGGTCTGGCGGAAGTGAAAAAAGAACGGACGACTTTCGATACATCTATCACAGTGACAGCGCACGAGCAGAGCGATTATTTCAAAGTCGTGCTTCAAGCACTCGAGCTCGTCCATCCGGATTGGAAAGGACAATACGTGCACGTGTCGCACGGCATGATGCGATTTGCCGAGGGCAAGATGTCTTCGCGTAAAGGCAATGTCGTCACCGGCGAATCGCTCATCGAAGATCTGACCGAAGCTGCTAAGGAGCGCGCCAAAGAGAGCCGCGCGGCAGATCACGAACAGCTCGCGCGCGACGTGGCCGTGGCGGCGATCAAATATCAAATACTGAAACAGGCGAGCGGCAAAGACATTATTTTCGACCAAGCGCGTGCACTTTCGCTCGAAGGTGATTCTGGCCCGTATCTGCAATACGCCTACGCGCGTACGCGTGCCATCGTGGAGAAGGCCGCGTCGGAGCACATCTTCCCCCGATTCGATGAACAGGCCGCTGTCAGCGACATCGCACGCTTCGTGCGCCGTTTCCCTGAGATAGTCGAGCGTGCGGCAGAAGCAGGCGAGCCACACCACGTAGCCACATATCTCATTGAGCTCGCATCACGCTTCAATAGTTGGTACGCGGTCGAACATATTCTCGACGGCTCCTCCACACAAGCACACAAGGTCGCGCTCACGAGCGCGGTGGCCTCCACGCTCCACAACGGCCTCTGGATACTCGGCATCCCCACACCGGAGAAGATGTAGGTACGCCTCGTAAACCGACAGTCGTTTTGCTAGGATACAGAGAATGGCTGAAAATCTGGAGAAATCCGCCGCGCAAGATTCGAGCATGCAAAAGAGCGAGCCATCTCCCGTAGCCCAGCGAGAGGAGGAGATACTGGCGTTCTGGCGTTCGCGGAATATTTTCAAGAAGTCGCTGGAGAAGCATGCGCCGAAGGGCGAGTTCATTTTCTACGAAGGTCCGCCGACGGCCAATGGTCGCCCCGGCATTCACCACCTCGAGAGCCGCGCCTTCAAAGACGCCATCCCGCGCTACCGCACGATGTGCGGTTACCATGTGCGCCGCAAAGCCGGATGGGACACGCACGGTTTGCCGGTCGAGATAGAAGTGGAAAAGCAGATAAAATCGCGCAGCAAAAAAGACATCGAGCATTTTGGCATCGCTGAGTTCAACAAGCTCTGCAAAGAGAGCGTGCTCAAGTACATCGACGAATGGAAAGAATTTACGGATAGGATCGCATTTTGGGTGGACCACGACGACACGTATTTCACGTTCGACAATTCATACATCGAATCTGTCTGGAATATTTTGAAACATGCGCATGAGCGAAAGCTGCTCTACAAGGATTACAAAGTAGTGCCGTGGTGCCCGCGCTGCGGCACCGCGCTCTCTTCCCATGAGGTCGCGCAAGGATACGCCGAGGCTGAAGACCCGTCGGTCTATGTGAAATTCAAATTGTCGGGCTCCAATGAATATTTGCTCGCGTGGACGACGACGCCGTGGACTTTGCCGGGCAATGTCGCGCTCGCCGTGGGTCCCAATGTTGCCTATGTAAAAGTGCAAGTGGACAAAGACGTCATCTGGCTCGCCAAGAGCAGGCTCGAAGCTATAGCACCGGGCGCGCAGATACTCAAAGAGTCGCGCGGGCGCGACCTGGTCGGCAAATCATACGAGCCGCTCTATCCGCACCTTGCAAAAGCGCTGCCGGAGAAAGAAAAGGAAAAGCTCATCAATGCATACAAGGTGTACGCGGCCGATTTTGTTTCCACGGAAGATGGCACCGGCATCGTACACACGGCGGTAATGTACGGCACCGACGATTTCGAGCTCGGTACCAAAGTAAATTTGCCCAAGCATCATTTGGTGCGCGAGGACGGCACCTTTTCGCTCGACATCCCGCCCTTGGCGCAGCTTTTTGTAAAAGACGCCGACTCGCACGTCATCGAGTATTTGCGCGGCAGCGGCAATATTTTCAAAGAGGGCACTGCGGTGCACACGTATCCGTTTTGCTGGCGTTGCAAGACGCCGCTCCTCTACTATGCACGCGATTCGTGGTACATCGCCATGTCGAAAATAAAAGATGACCTCATCCGCGAGAATCAGACTATTCACTGGGAGCCGGAGCATATTCGCGATGGGCGATTCGGCGAATGGCTCAAAGACTTGAAGGATTGGGCCATCAGCCGCTCTCGCTACTGGGGCACGCCGCTGCCGATATGGGAGTGTCAGAAATGTAAGAAGGTCGAGGTCATCGGTTCGCTCGCCGAACTCAAAGAACGCGCGACGCAGCTCGTGGAAGAAGGGATCGACCTGCATCGTCCATATATCGACGACTACACGCTGAAATGCACCGGTGGGAAGGACGTGCCATGCAAAGGCATTATGAAACGCGTGCCGGAAGTACTCGACGTGTGGTTTGATTCGGGCGCGATGCCTTTTGCGCAGGATCACTATCCGTTTGAAAAAAAGCCACTTTTGTATCCGGCGGATTTCATTTGTGAAGCCATCGACCAGACGCGCGGATGGTTTTACACGCTCCATGCGATAGGCGGCATTGTGGGGAAGGGCAAGGCATACAAAAATGTGATCTGCCTCGGGCACATTCTCGATGCAAGGGGCAAGAAAATGTCAAAATCCATCGGCAACATCATCGATCCGTACGCGATGATATCCAAATACGGCGTCGATGCACTGCGTTATTTCATGTTTACCGTGAACGCGCCGGGGGAATCCAAAAATTTCGATGAGCGCATCGTGGACGAGATTGTAAAGAAAAATCTCGGACGATTGAGCAACGTGCTTTCGTTCTACAAACTCTATGCCAACGACACGGTGCGCGATTGGAGAAGTTCGCATGTACTCGACAGATGGATAATCGCGCGGCTCGATGAGCTCGTGCTGCAATCCACAGAAGGATTCGAGAACTATAAGATAGATGCGGCCACACGCCCGCTCGCGGATTTTATCGACGACCTCTCGGTGTGGTATTTACGCCGCTCACGCGACAGGTTCAAGGACGACACCTCGGATAAAAAAGCTGCGCTCGCCACTTTGCGCTACGTATTGCACCGCCTCGCGCTCGTCATGGCGCCATCAATGCCATTTTTTGCCGAATATCTTTTCCAAGAAATACGCGAAGGCGAGGATGAGGAGAGCGTGCACCTCGCCATGTGGCCTGAAGTGTCGAAGCCGACAGGATTTTTGGCCGGATTCATGGCGCGGTTCTTCGGCGGTGGGGAAAATAAAAATAAAGAATTGCTTGCGGCCATGAGGGCCGCGCGCGATATCGTGACCAAGGCGCTCGAAGCGCGCGAAAAGGCCGGCATCAAAGTGCGCCAGCCGCTTCAGTCGCTAAAGATCCCTCAGCATCTCCACGATGAGTTCCTCATCGTCATCGCCGAAGAGGTCAACGTGAAAGAAGTCGTGCCGAGCGACCATCTTTCGCTCGATACCACGCTCACCGACCAGCTGCGCGAAGAAGGCGCCGTTCGCGACCTCATCCGCGCCATTCAAGTGTATCGAAAAGAGCAGGGGCTGAAGCCGGGTGAAGAGGCGAGCTATGCTGCCTCGCCGGAGCAAAAAGATCTCGTCGAAAAATACCGCGCACAGATCGAAAAAACGACGCATACCAAGATCGAGGTCTAGAACGATGTATCAAAAATACAACACAGAGGCTCTGGTGCTCGGGAGTCGCGAAATGGGGGAGAACGACCGCGTGTTTTCGATTTTTACGCGCGACTTTGGCCTCGTGCGCGCACGCGCGAGCGCGGTGCGCTCCGAAAAATCCAAGATGCGCTATGCGCTGCAGAGTTATTCACGCTGCATAGTCTCGCTCGTGCGCGGCAAGCGCGGCTGGCGTGCGGCGGGAGCTATTGCGCTACAGAGTGCGCCCAAAGACGCCCACAGCGTGGCCACGATAGGGCGCATCTGCGAGCTCCTGCAGCGGCTCGTCGCTGGCGAAGAAAAAAATGAATATTTGTTCGAGGCACTGAAGGAGGCCCACACTATTCTTCAAAATTCCGATGCGCGCGGCATGGTGGAGATAGTCTGCGTCGCGCGCATGCTCTACACACTCGGCTACCTTTCTTCCGAAGCATTGGAGACAGCCCTGTTCACCCACACCGCCTACACCGGCGAATCTCTCCTCGAAGCGCAAACGATGAAAGATAAGCTGCTCTCATCAATTAATAAGGCGATTGCCGAGACGCAGCTCTAAAAAAGAAAGCCGCCTATGGGGCGGCCTTAAAGAACTATTCGGAAAATTCTCGCACGATCTCCGGTGCGATCTCCTTTTCCAGTCCTTCGCGGTTGCGAAATTCCAGTCCGCTGATGGAAAAGTAAAATTTCAGTCGCGTTTCCGTACCTTTTTTGGACCGAACGAACAGTGTCGGATCACATGGTGCCAGAGCGCTCTTAACAAGTCCCAGTATCATCGAGCGGAGTGCTGAGGTTTGCTTGATGGCACCGACTCGAACGGCCTCTTCCGCATTCGCGGCAGCGACGATAACTCGGTGCTCTAAGATAATTCGCACCGCAACGCCGCCTTGCATGTTGTGGGTTCCAAATTTTCCTTCGGTCGCCGACCGATGCAGTGATTCGTACATTGCTACGCCGACGGCCTCCATTGCCTCAGGATCGAGTTTCTGATCACCGAGGCCGACAACGACCAGGGCTCCTGCTCTCGGAATGTACTGCGTGAGTGAATCGGCTGCGGATGCCCCGCGCGTCTCCAGTTCAGCGTACGAGCAGACGATGGTTTGCCCGAGAGCCCCTGTATAACCTTTCTCCCGTAAGAGGTCTTCGAACAGCTTCTTTCGTGCGGCCGTCCGGTCGTGATTTCCGAAAAAACCGTGCGTACTGTGGCCGAGAAGACCAGAGGGCGTCCCAAAGCCGATCCTTATGAGCGGGCTCTCGTAGGCGCTTGCAGCACGGATCTCAATATTCGGTCTGGACATCTATCTCTCCAATATGGTGCTATTCCCATCAAAGCAAATGTGTGCGCCGCGTCAATGCCACCACCGAGACGCATTTATAAAAGGCCGCCGGATTACCGGCGGCCTTGATGCGCGTTAGATACCGAACACCGTTTTGTCGAAGTTTCGGTTGGCTCGCCAACCCACAGTGACCCACGGCAAACGTGACCGCACTGTAAGCGTGATGTGTCCCGTCGGCGTCGTTAGGAAGCGCAGGAATGAGTCATTCCAACTAAGGCTTGCGCTGACCTTCAGGAACGGAAAATGACGTAGAATTCTCACTGTAATGGTTACCATGCACGGCTCCTTTGCTGTCGCTGTGAGCAAGCTACTCGTGTAGCGCTCCATTGTCAATGAAGCGGCGCAAATGCGAGTCGTGATATCATTTTAGGGATGGAGCAGCCTCCGCATGAGGGAGAGAAGATAGAGCGTTTGCGGCGGGCGATGTACTCGCGGGCGCTGGCCGACAAGATAAAAGGCCGCGAACGCCGCGAGCTCTCGCAGGAGCGTCCTATCGTGGGCGATACATTCAAACACGAGGGAGATAGCGTCGCGGGCAAGACCGTCGCGCCGCGCGCGATCTCTTTCATGCGCAGCGCGCTCTGGTGGCTCTTCGTGGCCGCAGCGCTCTTTTTCATCGGCGCGATATTTTTCTTTATCTATTTCTTCACCTTCGGCGTGGGTTCGGTGCCGGCTTCGCCGAGCAATATCGATATCGGCATAGCGGGGCCGCCACAGGTGCCGGGCGGTCAGTCTTCGGAATTACAGATAGTCGTGACTAATCGCAACAAGATCGCGCTCGAGCTCGCCGACCTCGTCATTAATTATCCCAAGGGCACGCGCTCGCCGACGGATTATGTGACGGAGCTCTCGAGTCAGCGCATTCCACTTGGCACTATCGAACCGGGCGGACGTCGGCAAGGCACCGTCTCTGCAGTATTTTCCGGCAACGAAGCGGCCAAGGCTGCGGTGAAGGTGGAACTCGAATATCACTTGAGCGGCTCAAGCGCGATATTCGTCGCGTCCAACAACTACACGCTCACGTTCTCATCGGCACCGGTCGTCGTATCCGTTGACGGCAATACGCAAACCACATCGGGACAGCCCATTGCGCTCACCGCGACCGTTTCGTCCAATTCGAGCGCGCCGGTCAAGGACGTGCTCCTCTCTGTCGACTATCCCTTTGGTTTCAAATTCCAATCGGCAAATCCCGACATGATACGTTCGGGCCTCTGGGCACTCGGCGATATTTTGCCCGGGCAAAAGCGCACGGTCGTGTTGCAAGGCACGCTCAATGGCGAATCGGCAGACGACCGCGTCTTCAAATTCGTCGCTGGCACGCGCAAGGATCCCAAAAATCAGGCGGTCGATACGGCACTCTCCGATTCCACATTTCACATGACGATAGCGCAGCCGTTCCTGAAGCTCGCGCTCTCCATCAACAAAGCGGATAGCGATCCGAACAAAGCGATCATCGTCAAACCGGGAGAGAACGTCAACGTCTCTATCAATTGGCAGAACAATCTACCCGTGGCTGTCACCGATGCTGTGATAGTCGTGCGCCTTTCGGGATTGCCCATTGACGGCACCACCGTGCATTCGATCGACGGCTTCTACCGTTCCTCCGACAATTCCGTGTATTGGGACAAGACGACGACGAGCGGCTCGCTCGCCAACCTCCCGCCCGGCTCGCACGGCACTGTCGGATTCGCGTTCAATATGCCGGGGAGCGACGTCTTGCAAAGTCTCAACAATCCGCACCTCGATGTCACGGTCAATGCCGCGGGCAACCGCGTCTCGGAATCGGGCGTGCCGGAAAATCTCCAATCGACTGCGCGCCAGAAGATAGCGCTCGCGAGCGACCTGCAGGTCGTGGCGCAGGGCCTCTACTATCAGAGCTGGTTTGGCGGCACGGGCCCGATGCCGCCGAAGGCCGATAGCGAGACCACGTACGCGCTCGTCTTTACCGTCAACAACACGACCAACAAAGTAAAAGGCGCGACGATCAAGGCGATCTTGCCGCCGTACGTGCGATACGTTGGCCGATATTCGCCGGTGAGCGAAAATCTCGTGTTCAATCAGAGCGACGGCTCTGTCACATGGAACATCGGCTCGGTGGAGCCGGGTGTCGGCCTCAACGGCGTGCCACCGCGCCAAGCCGCATTTGCCATCGGATTTACGCCGTCGCAGAGCCAGATAGGGCAGGAGCCGGTGCTTTTGCAGAACATACAATTCGACGGCATCGATGATACGACCGGCGCGGAGATCACGCGCACCGTGCCCGACGTCACGACCAATCTCGCATCACCGTCCAAGTCGTCGTCGGATATTTCTATCGGGACGGATCAGGGCTTTACTCCCGCCAACGCCACCGTCGTAAAATAGAAGCCGATAAAATGGCATCATCTGCGGCGTTGCGGGGCCCCAGTGTCGCCGTCACCGTACTTCTAGTACGGCTCCTCGCCACTACCCCCGCGCCTTGCAGCTAATGCCATTTTCTCGCTTCTACGATTCGCGGTACACTTCCGACTATGGATGTAAATATGGACAAAATAGTTTCCCTCGCAAAGCGCCGCGGATTCATCTATCCCGGGAGTGAAATTTATGGCGGGCTCTCGGGCACGTGGGATTACGGCCCGCTCGGCGTGGAGCTCAAGAACAACATCAAACAGCTCTGGTGGCGCATGTTCGTCCAAGACCGCGATGACATGTACGGCGTTGACGCCGCCATATTGATGAACCCGCGCGTGTGGGAGGCCAGCGGTCACGTGAGCGGATTTTCCGACCCGCTAGTTACCTGCCCGAAATGCCAGCGGCGTTACCGCGCCGATCATATCGAGATAGAGCGCGACGGAGTACTGCGATGTCCTGATGACGGCGCGACGCTCGGCGAACCTGCGCAGTTCAACATGATGTTCAAGACGCACATCGGCGCGACGGAAGACGAATCATCGGTCTCATACTTGCGCCCCGAGACGGCAGGCGGAATTTTCGTCAATTTCAAAAATATCATCGACTCATTCCACCCGAAGCTCCCATTCGGTATGGCGCAAATAGGGAAGGCTTTTCGCAACGAGATCGCACCGCGCGATTTCGTCTTTCGTTCGCGCGAATTCGAGCAAATGGAGATAGAGTATTTTGTGCGGCCGGAGGAGTGGCAGGAGGCATTTGAATTGTGGCGCAAAGAAATGCATCGATTTATGGACACTATTGGCCTCGCCAAAGACAAAGTGCACGAGCTCGAAGTGGCGCAGGGCGAGAGAGCGCACTATTCCAAACGCACCATTGATTTTGAATTCGAATATCCATTCGGTCGCAAAGAGCTCTACGGTCTCGCGTATCGCACCGATTTCGACCTCTCTGCGCACGCCAAGTCCTCCGGCGCGGACCTCTCGTGGCTCGATGAAACGAGTGGTGCGCGTATCGTGCCGCACGTCATAGAGCCCTCGCTCGGTATCGATCGCACGGTGCTCGCGCTGCTTGCGTCTGTGTATACCGAAGATCAGCTCGGCGGTGAAGTGCGCACCTATCTCAAGTTCAACCCCGCAGTGGCACCCATAAAAGCCGCCGTCTTTCCATTGCTCAAAAATAAGCCCGAACTCGTGGCAAAAGCGCGCGAAGTGTACCTCATGCTCAAAAAAGACATTCCGCAGATCATGTGGGACGACAACGGCAACATCGGTAAACGCTATCGCCGTCAGGATGAGATAGGCACGCCGTGGTGCATTACCGTTGATTTCGATACACTCGGCGAAAAGCCGGAGCTTTTGGACACCGTAACCCTGCGCAATAGGGATACAGGGGAGCAGGAGCGCGTCGCCATCTCGGAGCTCGCTTCCCGCATTCAATAGTTGCCCTTCTCTGCGGAGTGGTTGCTCATTTGCTACAATGCAGTAATGGACGACCGCTCGCCAACCATTTCCATAACCGCCGGCACCATCATCAAGGCCGTGCTCATCCTTGTGGCGGCGTGGTTCGTCTTTCTTGTTCGCGACGTCGTCTTGGTCGTGCTTACCGCCATCGTTATCGCCTCGGCCATCGAGCCGGGCATCAAGGGTTTTACGAAATACAAGATACCGCGTATCTTGGCGGTGATATTCATGTACTTCCTCATCTTCGGTTCGTTCTTCGTTCTGTTCTTTTTCTTCCTGCCGTCTTTGCTCGAAGATTTCGCCACATTTATCTCATCACTGCCTTCGTATCTCGACGCCTTTAGCCGCACTGGAGCATTCGATCAATTCACACAGATACTCGGCATACCGGCGCCCTCGCTCTCGCTCGGCGACATCAGCGCGGGCTTGCGCGATACGCTGAATTTGGGCGCTTTCAACAACGCCTTTTCGGCATTCACTGCGATCTTCGGCGGCGTATTCTCGTTCATCCTCATCATCGTATTTTCTTTTTATTTCGCGGTCGCAGAGACAGGTGTCGAAGCGTTTTTGTATCTGACCGTGCCGAAGAATCGCCAGCCGTACGTCATCTCGCTCTGGAAGCGCTCGCAACACAAGATCGGACTGTGGATGCAGGGCCAGCTTCTGCTCGGTCTCATCATGGGCGTGCTCGTCTTCCTCGGTCTCACCATCTTGGGCGTGAAGCATGCACTTATTCTCGCGGTCATTGCGGCGTTCTTTGAGATCATTCCGGTCTTCGGCCCCACGCTCTCCGCTGTGCCTGCGGTCACCATCGCCTTCGTTGATGGAGGAATCTCGCTCGGACTGCTCACCGTCGCGCTCTACGTCATTGCGCAGCAATTCGAAAATCACCTCATTTATCCACTCGTCGTGACGCGCGTGGTCGGCGTGCCGCCGCTGCTCGTCATCCTCGCGCTTATCGTGGGATGGAAACTAGCCGGATTCTTGGGTGTCATCCTCTCGGTGCCGGCCTCAGCGATCATTCAGGAACTCGCGCGCGATATAGACAGTGGGCGCGTCTTCGAACGCACCACATAGTATGAAGGAGCTGTATATCACGACCACGTTGCCATACGTGAACGCCGATCCGCATATCGGATTTGCCCTCGAGATCGTGCAGGCTGACATCCTCGCGCGCTATCACACTGTCATCGGGGATCAGGTCTTTTTCAATACCGGCACCGATGAGCACGGGCTCAAGATCTATCGCAATGCGCAGGAGGCGGGCAAAGATACCCAGTCGTATGTAGATGAGTACGCCGCCAAATTTCACGCACTCAAAGACAAATTACATCTCACCAAAGACGTGCACTTCATTCGCACGACCGATGCGCATCACAAAAGCGCCGCGCAGGAATTCTGGCGCAGGTGCCAAGCCTCGGGGGATATCTACAAGAAAAATTACGAGGTCAAATATTGTGTGGGCTGTGAGCTCGAGAAGACCGACTCCGAATTGGTCGACGGTCGCTGTCCGCTCCACCCGAATCTCGAGATCGAGATCATCAACGAAGAGAATTATTTTTTCCGTTGGTCCAAATATCGCGAGAAGCTCATCGAAATGTACGAGCGCAGGCCCGATTTCGTCGTACCCGAGTACCGTTTCAATGAAATAAAGAAATTCGTCGAAAAGGGTCTCGAGGATTTTTCCATTTCGCGGCTCGCATCCAAGATGCCGTGGGGCGTGCCGGTGCCGGATGACCCGACCCACGTGATGTATGTATGGTTCGACGCGCTCATCAACTACATCTCCACGCTCGGCTGGCCGGAGGACCTCGACACCTTCGAGAAATTCTGGGGTACGCACAAAGAGCAGAGCGCCATCCAGCTCGCCGGCAAGGATCAGATACGCCAACAATCAGCCATGTGGCAGGCGATGCTCATGTCTGCGGGGCTCCCGCAGACGCGCCAGATAGTCATTCATGGTTTCATCACCGTCGGCGGACAGAAAATGTCCAAGAGTCTCGGCAATGTCATCGACCCGATGGCTATCGTCGATGAATACGGCGCGGATGCGCTGCGTCTTTTCCTCGCGCGACACATCCATCCTTTTGAGGATTCGGATTTCTCGACGGAACGATTCAAGGAATGTTACAACGCAGACCTTGCCAATGGCCTCGGCAATCTGGTCGCTCGCATCACGGCGCTCGCGGAAGCATATCTCAAGACGCCCATAGTGCGCCCGCAGCCGGCGGGATTCCACAACGCATACACCGTGGCGCTCGATGCGTATGATTTTAATGCGGCGGCCGACTTTATCTGGGAGCACATCCAAAAGCTCGACAGAAAAATTACCGAGACGGAGCCCTTCAAGGTGATAAAGACTGACCCCGAGCGCGGGCGCATCCTCATCGAAGAGCTCTGCGAAGCGCTCTACTTCATCGCGCGCCTCTTGAGCCCCATTATGCCCGCCACCGCCAAAGAGATAAAAAATTCCATCCTTTCAAACAGAAAACCGCTCAATCTTTTTCCAAGAAAAGAGTAGTGTACACTGCGACGAGAGGTGAACATGAAAAGCGTTATTTCCAACCTTGAGAAGAAGGTAAAGGAGCTACTTTCGAACGAAGCGACCGGGCATGATTGGTACCACGTCGATCAGGTGAGAAAAATGGCGCTTCGAATTGCCGAGATCGAGGGCGGCGACAAAGAGCTCATAGAGATCGCGGCGCTCGCACACGACGTGGGTGACAGCAAACTGCATGCGTCGAAAGAGGTCGGACGATCGGTAACGCTAAAGGTTTTACACCATGCCGGCGTACGCGGCTCCGTGCTCAAGAAAGTGTTGCATATCATTGACACCATGGCGTTCTCGAGCGGCACGGTCCCGAATTCTCTCGAAGGTAGGATCGTGCAGGACGCCGATCGCCTCTACGCACTCGGGGCTATCGGCATAGCGCGGGCGTTCGCATTTGGTGGCGCGAAACAACGGCCTCTCTTCGATCCGGAAGATCGGGCGCACTCGACCATTGGCCACTTTTACGACAAACTCCTGCTCATCAAAGACAAAATGAATACTCCGACGGGCAGAGCTTTTGGGAAGAAAAGACACGCGTATCTGGAAAAATTTCTACAACAATTCTATGCCGAATGGTCGGCACAAGATTGATCGGCTCCGCTTCGCGCGGAGCCTTTGCTTGATATACTGCTGCCATGGATCTGGAAAAAGAGATCATCGAGATACGCGAGCGCAATCGCCGAGTCGAGGCCGACAAAGCCTGGGAGAGAAGTATGATGCGCCGCGTCAGCATCACTGCTCTTACGTATATTTTTGCGTCGCTCTGGCTCTATTCGATCGGCAATTCCTCACCATTCCTCAATAGCATCATTCCTTCGGCAGGATATTTCATTTCAACACTCACACTGTCTTTCATCCGTAGTCGGTGGCGCCATTAATATGAAATATTTCGACGCACATACTCACGCGAATTTTGTGGCGTACAACGACGACCGCGAGGCGACGATTTTGCGGGCTCAGGAGGCTGGGGTGGGGATGAATATCGTGGGGACTCAATTTGATACTTCCAAAGAGGCCGTGGCGCTTGCGGAAAAATACGACAATGTGTACGCCACCATCGGATTGCATCCTATTCATACCTCGAAGTCGTATCACGATGAAAAAGAGCTTGGAGAGGGTGGAAAAGAGTTCACCTCGCGCGGAGAAGTGTTCGACATGTCGGCTTACGAAGAGTTGGCAAAAAGCGGGAAGGTCATCGCGATAGGCGAGTGCGGGCTCGATTATTATCGTGTCGACAAAAGCACCAAAGACATTCAGGTGGAAGCGTTCGTGCAGCAGATAGAATTGGCCAATTCATTGAACAAGCCGCTCATGTTGCACATTCGCAACGCGTACGAGGATGCGCTCGAAGTCATTAAGGCGCATGCGAAAGTTAGGGGAGACGTCCATTTCTTTGCCGGCGACTGGAGCGTTGCCAAAAAATTCCTCGACATCGGTTTCACCCTGTCGTTCACTGGAGTCATCACGTTTACCCACGATTATGATGAGGTCGTAAAGAATGCGCCGCTCGACATGCTCCTTAGCGAAACAGACGCGCCATACGTTTCTCCCGTCCCGCACCGTGGCAGGCGCAATGAACCGGCCTACGTGGTGGAGGTCGTGCGCAAGATCGCAGAGATCCGCGGCGAAGACCTTGAGGGGGTGAGGGAGCAGCTTTTTGCCAACGCGAAGAGGGTTTTCGGTCTGTGAAGTCTTGTGCCCCACAATAGCTTGTGGTAAAGTGCCCCTGCCTGTCGGCAGACAGGCGCACATACATTATTTATGGAAGCGAAAGTAGAGGAAAAGACAACCGACTCGGAAGGCGGCGTGATGCGCATTTACGAGGTCGGATACCACGTCTCACCGTCGGTCAAAGAGGAGGACCTCGACAGGGTGGTGGGGAGCGTGCGCTCGGTCATCGAAAAGGCAGGCGGCTCATTTATCGCAGAAGGCGCTCCGGCCCTCACCAAATTGTCATATTCAATAGCCATCCATGAGAATGGCAAGCGTTCCGAGTATGACCGCGGCTATTTCGGTTGGATCAAATTCGAAAGCTCTATCGGTGCCGCCGACCAGCTCAATGAAGCATTGAAGCAAAACGGCCACATGCTCCGTTCCATCGTTTTCCAGACCGTGCGCGAGGACACCCGCGCCAAGATCAAGATGGCGTCACTACGCGAAGTGAAGCGCGGTGATGTGGTCAAGGCCGCGCCGCGCCGTGAGGAAACGACCGCACCGGTCAACGAAGCCGACCTCGACAAAGCGCTTTCAGACATTACACTCGAGTAACTATGTACTTAAATAAGGCAATGGTGTTCGGCAACCTTACGCGCGATCCGGAACTCCGCGCTCTTCCTTCCGGCATGAATGTGTGCAGCTTTTCTGTGGCGACCAACCGCGTCTACCGCGACCGCGACGGCAAGAAGCAGGAACAGACCGATTTCCACAACGTCGTCGTTTTTGGCCGGCAGGCTGATACCACCGCGCAGTACCTCAAAAAAGGCCGCTCGGTGTTCGTCGAAGGTCGCATGCAGACGCGCAGCTGGGAAGGCAAAGACGGTGAGAAGAAGTACCGCACCGAGATCGTCGCCGACCGCGTGCAATTCGGCCCCGGCGGTCCGCGCGAAGGCGGAGGCGGCGGTGGACGCCGTGACGAGGGAGGACATCATGATGCGCCGCATCACGATGAGGCACCATCGGGAGGAGTTGGCATCGAGTACCCGAAAGATGATATAAATCCGGATGACATTCCATTCTAATAAATAAAAATCTATGGCAAACATTCTTACTCAGAACGACATTCGACACGTTGATTACAAAGACATTGACCTGCTCAAGCAGTTCATCAATCCGCACGGACGCATCGTCTCGCGCAAGAGGAGCGGTCTCACGTCCAAGCAGCAACGTGCCGTCGAAGCAGCCATTAAGCGCGCGCGGTTCATGGGACTTCTCCCTTACATTCAGAAATAAATACAAAGAAGGAAGCCCCCGCCAAGCGGGGGCTTTTTTCATGCACATTCACAGCCGTTCGCGGATGTTGTCGGCGTCATAACATGCGAATGAGCCGGCTGGTCCGCATACCGTACCGCAGCGCTCGTGGAAGTGGGGTGAGCTGAGGCATCTTCGATTTCCGCAGCCATCGGCCCATCGGATTCCCGCGTACCAATACGGTATGCCGGAGCGCGTCGTTTGCACGATGTGACTCCAGCGGCTCTCCGAAATGCACACACGTTTGCATCCCGCCTCTGCGATAGCAGCTCCAAAGAGCAATAGAACACACGCAGCGAGCATCGTCTTCATTCGCACCTCCTTTTTCAGTTGCGTACGGTCCAGAGTACACGGCGACAGGAAATTTTCGATGAATTGTGAAGCGTCGTTCATTCACACCCTCCACACTGCCCGCAGTGCATACTGACGCGGTTACCAGTTCTATTTTTCCACGTATGTTCAAACACATTAATTACAAAATGGATTTTGTCATCGCGCTTGCCATCGTACTGATGGGCGCGATCATCTTTTTTCCGGCCGCATTTACACGCATTACCGGAGAAAAGCTGACGCATGCGGTCGCGCATGCCGAGGATGGCGGAGGTGGAGGGGGAGATGGCGGAGGCGGGGGAGGTGATGGAGGAGGTGGAGGTGGAGGGGGTGATTCCGGAGGCGGCGCCGGCGATGGCGGAGGAGGTGGAAGTGCCGGAGGCGAGGGTTGTTGCGGCGGCGATAGTTCGGCAGCCGCAGGAGACAGCGGAAGTGCCGCGGGAGCTTCAGGCGGTGAAGGATGCTGCGGTGGTGATAGCAGCAGTGCGGGAACAGCTGGTGGAGAAGGTGGCGGAGGCAGTGGAAGTTTCTTTTCACCACCTCCTCAATTACCGCCACCACCGCGCTCGACGCCACCGTCATGTTCGATAAACGTTCAACCGCCGAATATCGTGGTCAATCAAGACCCAACACTTTCGTGGAGTTCGCAAAACGCGACAGGGGCTTCCATCGACCAAGGTATCGGTTCTGTGCCGCTGAGTGGCTCGCGCTCTGTCGTGCCGCAGACCACGACTACCTACACGATGACGGTTACCGGCCCCGGTGGGAGCGCACAGTGTCATACGACAGTAACTGTGCAGCAGTCGCAAGAGCCCGACTGTTCCATCATGGCGTCGCTCAACACTATAGAAAAGGGTGAACAAACGACGCTCTCATGGACATCGCTCAATTCAAATTCAGCATCGATAGACAACGGCATCGGCGCTGTGCCGACGCAAGGCTCGCGGTCTGTATCACCAACCCAATCCACGGTGTACACGATGACAGTGCAAGGACCACTTGGCTCGTCTTCGTGCACTACCAATGTGAATGTCGTCGGAGCGTCTTCGTATCAGTCGACGCCGCAGCCGAGTACGACCGTCGCTCCGCCGTCCGCAGGCAGCGGATACAGCGAACCGAGTTACAGCCACCCGCAAATGAGCAACAATTCAGAGAATCAGTATGGTCAGTCCCGCTACTACTCGGGGCAAACGTATCAACAGCAATCTTACGAAATGCCGCGATACGCGATGTATCCGATGTATTACCCGTACTACCAATATTGGAGGTGAGTACTTAAAAGAACAACCGCCGGCATTGTGCCGGCGGTTTTTCTTTGGTAGGGTACTGGCAGTCGATCTCACCCTTGGAGGACATGAAATGCACAAAGTTTGCCTTGCCGCCCTCATCGCATCAGGACTCGTAGCCGCCTCGCCGGCGTTCGCCGACCGGCAAGTCGTCCGACTGGGCGATGTCGTCAAAGTACCTGTCATCGGCTATCCGATGTATCCCGTTCAATTCACGATGCTCGACGCAAAACGTCTCGTCGTTACATTTACCTACGGCCCCGGCTCGTCGACGGTGGATCTGAAAACGGGTGATACTCGATCGATTTTTGTCCACCAGACATGCAAGGACGTCTGCAAGCGTGTACTCCTGAACATCAAAGTTCTCAACGTCGATGAGCTTGGGAGCACGCTCCTCGAAACGTCAACGGATTTCTCCAGTATTCAGCGGGATTGAGTTCCGCCATTTACCGCCGCGCACCATTGTGCCGGCGGTTGTTCTTTAGACGCGCTCCACGTACTCACCGGTTTCAGTATTGATGCGTATCACATCGCCCTGCTTCACGAACATGGGGACGTTGATGGTGGTGCCTGTCTCGAGGTCGACGATCTTGGAGCCGCCTTGCGCGGTATTGCCGCGTACGTCCGGCGGAGCTTCCGTTACCTTCAGTTCTACTTTGATCGGCAATTTTACGCTGAAGAGCTTCTCATCAAACCAGAGCGTCTCTACATCGGTATTGGGCTTAAGGAAGCGGCCGGAATCTCCCATCATTTCATCGGTCACGGAAAAGCGCTGCGATCTGTCTTTGATATCGTGGAACCACCACTCGCCGTTGCGCTGGTAGATGAAGACTGCCGGCTTTTTTTCTATCTCCGCTTCGTTGAGTTTGTCGGACTGTTGGAACGAGTGTTCGATGACATTGCCGCGGATGAGGTGGCGAAGTTTGGTCTGATTGACCGGACGGCGCTGCTGCTTCTGCATAATATTGTTCCACGTGCACACATACGGCTCGCCCTCGAGCAGGACCGCCACCCCCGGCTTCACTTCGTTGTAGTTGAGCATGCGTGCGAGTATACAAAAATTGCAGCAAAAAGGGAAGCGGCGCGCCAAAGCCTTGGCGCGCCGCACGTCAGTTCGCGAATTTCCGGTTTTCCAACAACGTTTCCATCCGGTCGAGAACGTTGTCTCCTTCTGTAAAAAGTTGCAGGGATCTCTCCTGCACGGCCCGAATGTTGGTCGAGGTTTCCTTTTGCCTGTTGAGCTGGATTTCCGTCACCCGCTCGTAGAGTTCGTCCCAGCTTTTCCTAAGCTCGTCGATGGCAACATCGCAGAACACATAGGGAACACTCTGTGCCCCAAGCGGGACACACTTCTGCTTCAAGAGGTCAGTGAAGTACGTGTCCGCGGGATAGCGATATGTCGCTGTGTCGACTATCCTCGCCTCCCGATAGGGAAGCGAGCCGGCGGCGGCTCCGGAGAGGCCCGCCAGAGCGAACGCGATCGTAAAGACGAGTCGCCGCATGGCCACGTCCTGTGGTTAGCCGAGTTGAGATTATCTGAATAAGCATTTTAAAGCATTTATGAAAAAAGTCAAGAGCCGGAACGTTATTTTTCCGGCTCTTCGGGCCAATAGCCATATTTGTTGAGCATCTGTTTGGCGCACTCATCCAAGTTCAAGTTGAGTTCCTTGGAAAAGGGTTCGTTCGTCCAGATGAACTTCAGGTTCGTGTTGCTCTTTGTCGGATCAGCCTCTTGGAGCTTTTCGGGAGTGCAAAAAACGAAAAAATAATTCGTGAGCTCGCCGGTCCGCTTTGAGCGGTAGGTCTTTTGCGTCTCGGGGAACGCGAAATCCATATCTTCCAAGATCGGGCTGTCGAGGTCTTCTTTCAATTCACGCTGGAGCGCTTCGAGAGGCGTTTCGCGCTCTCCCGAATCCTTGAGCTTCATGTCGGCCTTAGGAAAACTCCAATCGACGCCGTTGTTCTCTGAGGCGAGAAGCACCTCGCCTTTCCGCGTTACGAACAAACACGCCACTTCGCGCAGAGGCATCTTGTGTCTCCTTCCGCTCTCAATCATACTGTATGGCAGCTCACATGGAGGTATCTATGAGTGGCAATGTGATCTCTCTGGAGAAGGCGAGGCTATTACTTCGACCGAACAATCCGGTCGGGAAAAACGCGCCCGTTGCAGTGCAACTGAAGAGGCAGCCGCTTCCGCTCAAGATGAGCTTGCAAACGGTCGCCGTGCTCAGCGCGTTCGCATTTGTCGGCGCCGCTCTTATCGGATCGGCGCGTCGTGGATGACAAAGTCGTCGAACTCGAAAAATACAGGAAGAAACGAGCCCCGCTCCTACCGCCCATACCTCGTCCGAGCCTTTCGACGCGAATAAGCAAAAGCAGCACCGTGTGGTGGCTCGCCTCGCTGCTTTCATTCTGTGTGGCGTACATCGGCAGAGATCTGGCGCTCATCGCAATGTACGCGCCGGTGTTCGGCGTCATCTTCGCCATCGTTGCACTTCGCAACGGCGTGCTCTTTGTCATGCGGTATCTGCAGTTACGAGAGACAGAAGAGCTCGATCTGCTCGTATGGTGCATCTGGGCAGTGATGCTCGTATGCGTGACGGCGCTTCTGTATCTTTTCGGCCTGCATTTCGCGAGCATTGTCTGCGCCGTCATCCTTGGAGGCGTGGCACTGGAGTGCGTGCGCAAGTGGTGGGAGTGGTACGTCGAAAGCCTCGCCTTTATTCCCGAGAGTGAGAATGATCCGTATGATGTTCCTCCCGCAGCCTAACGCCCCGCTTTTTGACGGGGCGTTCGTTTTTTTCTGGATTTCCGCAGAATGCCTCGCGGCTTGCCGCGAGGTCGGGCTTCATATAGAGTTGCCCGAGAAGAGGAGAAAATCGATGGCCGAAGTCATGAGAGTTTTGGGCGACGAGTTCAAGAGGGTCCTGCGCAGTAATCTGAAGCAGGGAAGAGCGGCAATAAGGCCGACCTGCCACGTTATGGAGGCGTTTCTGTTCTCCATCTACTTCGTGTGGTTCGTGCTGTCGTTCATCTGCGCATTCACCGGCGGCAACGATGTTGCGGGGTTGCCAGTAACTCCTGTCTGGTCCACAGATTGGCGGATGCATCTGATCGCACCAGTCGTGGTGCTGAGCATAGGGATGACCGTTTGGTACGGTCTTCTTACATGGTTCGTAATGCGAGACCCTGATCGATACAGAAGGACTCGATAACCTGCGCCGGACAATTGTCCGGCTTTTTTCTTTCTTGACAGAACGCTCCTTAAGTTGTATTTTGTCGCGGGGAATTCATAGCAGAAAGGTGTCCCATGTACGAAGCATTCAGGCTCTTCAAAAGAGAATTGGGAATGACCCTTTTGCTGCGCGGCGGCGCGGTAGCGACCGCAGTTCTCATGTGGGGGTACGGCATCATCTACCTCGAGAGGTTCGGTGTAATAGAGGGGAATCCCATTTGGGAACAGTCGCTGGTCGATAAACCGCTATTGATCCATGGCGCGTTGATACTGGCGTCATTGTCGCTCGGTACGGCCATCGGACTTCTATCTATCATGTACCAAGAGCTGTGGAACAAATTTAGAGGCCATTAATCCTCACCCCGCTTCGCGCGGGGTTTCCTTTATGGGGACTATTCGTCGGCAGTTGCTGCTGTGCGGGCAAGCACTCCGCCCTCATTGAGTCCTTTCTTGATATCCTTCATCAGTTGATTGAGAATGGGTTTGTTTTCATGCAAATACGTGCGCGCCGCGTCGTAGCCGCGACCCATCTTCGTTTCCCCCATGCTATACGCGCCGCCGGAAGACTTTTGTACGAGCCCGAGCTTCTCGCCGAGCGCGAGCGCTTCGCCTTCGCGCGAGATACCCTCGCCGTAGAGCATGTCGAATTCTGTCTGGCGAAATGGTGCGGCTACTTTGTTCTTCACTATCTTCACGCGATGGCGGCCGCCCATCACCTCATCGCCTTTCTTTATCTGCGCGATGCGACGAATGTCGATGCGCACCGATGTGTAAAATTTGAGTGCCTTACCGCCGGGAGTTGTCTCCGGATTGCCGAACATGACGCCTATCTGCATGCGTATTTGATTGATGAAAATGACGACCGTCTTCGTCTTGCTCACGATGGCAGTGAGCTTGCGGAGCGCTTGGCTCATGAGGCGCGCTTGCTTGCCCACGTGCTGTGCGCCCATGTCGCCCTCTATTTCGTCCTTGGGCGTGAGCGCGGCCACGGAGTCGATGACGATGACGTCTATCTTGCCCGAGCGCACGAGCGATTCTGTTATTTCCAGTGCCTGTTCGCCGGTATCCGGCTGCGAGACGAGCAATTCTTCTATTTTCACGCCGAGCTTTTTGGCATATTCAGGATCGAGCGCGTGTTCGGCGTCGATAAATGCGCACACGCCGCCCTTTTTTTGCGCTTCGGCGATGATATGGAGCGAAAGCGTGGTCTTGCCGGAACTCTCCGGACCGAAAACTTCCAGAATGCGTCCGCGGGGCACGCCGCCGATGCCGAGCGCCCAATCGATACCCATCGAGCCGGAAGAAATCGCATTCACATCTACCTTTGGCTGCGCGCCGAGCATCATTATCGACTCGTCCCCGAATTTCGTCTTTATCGAGGCGAGTGCGCGCTCGATATCCGCATCTGATCCGGTACCGGTAACCTTAGGAGGAAGCTTCACTTTTTTCTTTGGCATAAAAATTGCGCGTGAGGTTGTTATTAAGTAGGGGCAGTATACCGTGTTCATTAAAAATTCAAACGAAAATCGTAAAGCTCAACACTTCGCTAGGGAAGTCAATCGCATAGAAAAGCTATCCCCAAAAGACAACCTCCCCAAAAAGGGGAGGTGGAGTGTTGATGCGTCACGTCGAGGTCGCAACTTTTTCTGATTTCGGATACGCGAGCTGGACAGCGTTCCAGACACCGAGAATGTAGAAGATTACCAGTGCGCCGCCCGACAGCCAGCTTGCAGTCTTCGCGCAGAGCGCGGCGTTTGCTGCGACAATCGCAAAGCAGCCGACTACTAGGCCCAGTCGTATCTCGGTCAGCTGGTCCTTTGTGGTGGACTTGTAGAACGTAAGGACCGTAAGTCCGACAGCCAAGAGGAACGCAATTACGGACAATGTTTGCGCCATGTCTTTTCTCCCTGTTTTCAGTGACGTATACTGCGGCGCTTTATACTACTCAGGCCCATGGCTGTCAACAAAAAGAAAGAGCCCCGACGTAGCGTCGGGGCTCGAAGAACTCATTCGAACAGGCGGCATTTGTAGAACACTTCCACGCCGTCCATCGTTATAGCAGCGGTCGCAATATCCATGAAAAAGCTGTGGCGCGCATCTTCGTCGCCGATAAGGCTCTCTCTTTCGACATTGAGACCACGCTTTGCGGCGAGCTCTCTCGCCTTTTCGGGTGTTGGCCTTACGAAATCCATCGCTCCGCCGTTTATCTTTGCGATAAATACGATTTGCATCTTCTGGTCTGGGCCGTCCGCAGAAACTTGGACGTCCACAGAAACGAGGTACCGACCTTCGCCGAGAGGATGAAAAGCGTATCGCTCCTTTTGCTCCCCACTAGTCAATAGGGAAGGTGTAGTCTCGTACCAAGTGCTTCCGAGGTAGTCGTAGTCTTCCTCTACCGTAACCCGGGTGAGTTTAGAGTCACCCACGTTGCCGCAGGCGTATGACTTGGCATCGAATCTCATGCTTACGCCCACGTCTTTGTACATGGGCTCGACCATGTAGCAGCCGCCGAGCATTGCTGTTGCGGCGATAAGTGCGAGCATTCGTGCGAAATTCTTCAAGGCATCCTCCACTGTTGCATCTACTGCGGCGCTTTATACTACTCGGGCTCATGGACGTCAACGCGCAGGTTGCGAGGAGGGTGATATGCTCGGCACACATGACTCAGGACGAAGCGCTCGCTATTTTGAAAACCGGACTCAATGTTTTTCTCACAGGCGAGCCGGGCAGCGGCAAGACGCATACTATTAATAGATACGTGGAATGGCTGCGCGAGCGGGGAGTAGAACCGGCTGTCACTGCTTCTACCGGCATCGCCGCCACACACGTGGGCGGGATGACCATTCACTCGTGGAGCGGCATCGGCATCAAGAGCGACGTCAACGATTACGATATTGAAATGATAATGAGTCGCGAGAAGACGGCGCGGCGTATCATTGAGGCCAAAGTTTTGATTATTGATGAGATATCGATGCTTGATGCCGCTACGCTCGGCAGCGTGGATAGGGTACTGCGCACGCTGCGTCGCCGCGCGATGATGGCCGAGCAGCCGTTCGGCGGTTTGCAGGTGATCTTTGTGGGCGATTTTTTCCAATTGCCGCCCGTGAGTCGCGATAGAGCGGCCACGTTTGCTTTTGAGTCAACGGCGTGGAAGGAAGCGAATCCGGTCATCTGTTATCTCAATGAGCAGCATCGGCAGGAAGACGGTGAGTTTCTCGACCTCCTCGGCGCGATGCGCAAAGGTGCCTTTGGGGCCACTCACCGCACGCGGCTCACCTCGCGCGTGGGCACTGCATCCAAAGACTCGCGTGCGACGCGTCTCTATACGCACAATGAAAATGTCGACCGTATCAATGAACAGGAGCTGCAAAAGATAGACGGCAAGACGAGGGTCTATCAAATGGAGTCAAAAGGCGCGCGTGCGCTCGTTGAAATGCTGAAGAACAGCTGTCTTTCGCCGGAAACACTGACGCTCAAAGAAGGGGCTCGCGTTATGTTCACTCGTAACAACTACGAAAAAGGCTATGTGAATGGCACGCTCGGCACGGTCGAAGGCTTTACTGACCTCGGGTTGCCGCTTGTGAAGATCAGGAACGGAACGATCTTGGCAGAACACGAAATGTGGGAAGTGATGGACGGCAATAAAATACTCGCGCGTATCGACCAGATACCGCTGCGCCTCGCGTGGGCCATCACCGTGCACAAATCGCAGGGTATGTCGCTCGATGCGGCGATCATCGACCTCTCGCAATCATTTGAATACGGGCAAGGCTACGTCGCGCTCTCACGCGTGCGCTCGCTCGCGGGCCTCTTCCTCGAAGGATTCAACGAACGCGCGCTCGAGATGCATCCGCGCGTCGTGGAGCGCGACAAACATTTCCGCGCATATTCGGATGCCGCGCGCAAAAAATTCGCTGCGCTGCCCAATTCGCAAAAGCTCGACCTCCAATTCAACTTCCTCAAAGCCATCGGGGCAAAGGAACCGGCGGCAAATTCCGGCCGCAAGCCGGAATTTGCCGCCCCCGCATCCGGCAAACTTGCCGCAGTGCGCGAGAAATATCCGAGCCAGGGCATGAAATGGACACCAGAAGCGGATGAAGAGCTTAAGCAAATGTTCCAAGACAAGATACCGAACAAAGAGATCGCCAAACACTTTAAACGCAAATCCTCTGCCATCACGGCCCGCCTTGGCCACCTCGGCCTCATCGAAGACTATTGGTCCAAGCGCCGCAAAAAGGAACAGGCTCAGACTTGATGCCCAATACTGAAAAGGGCGGCGCGTCCAAGCGGCGTGATAGTGTTGCTCTATGGACCCCCAGAGCGGCTCAGATGCCTTGAAAAAATTAGGGGTGCTCCATGAATATCTGAGTGAGCTCATGAGCGAAGTGGCATTTTTCTCGGAAATATTACTACCGGCTCCGAGGCAAGAATTGGAGAAGACGGCCGCCGATATTTCGGCAGGCAAGGATGAGCCGTATAAAACGGTCAGGTTGATCTTGGAGCGCTACATTCCGCACAATGATGCAGAGAGGCTCGCACAATTATGGAATAAGGTTAAGCCGAAGCTTGTTGGCAAAGAGTACGATAAGGAGGCGGAAAAAGAATATACCGCACTTGTGAAAAAATACTCGGAGCAATGGACTCATCGGAACGTGGGAGCGTAGAACGAGTCAAAAACCTAGAAATTTCAAAAATGTGCTTAGCTCACTGCCGGTGATCGGGCGGTGCTGGCCATGCTTCAGTCCGGCGAGCGAGACGTTCATGATGCGCGTGCGCTGGAGGCGGGCCGTCGTGTACCCGAGCGCCGCGCACATGCGGCGTATCTGATGTTTTTTGCCCTCGGTGATCGTTATCAAGAAACGATTGGGCCCGAGGATCTGCACCTGCGCCGGTTTTGTCATATAGCCTTCGATATTCACACCGCGTTCCATTTTGTCTTTGAAACTTGCCTTGAGTTCTTCGGTCGTCGTGACCGAGTATTCTTTTTCATGTTCGTATTCGGGATTCAGGAGTTTGTCGGTGATGCGGCCGTCGTCGGTGAGGATGATGAGCCCCTCCGAATCCTTATCGAGTCTTCCGATTGGGAAAACGCCCGGCAATCCGGCGATGTGCGCTATCTCCACCTCCTCGCCCTGTGGTGAGTGGGTGATGATGCCTCGCGGTTTGTTGTAGGCGAAATAGCGATACTTTTTCTGGCGGAATTTCACTTCGACCTTGTCATTCTCCCGCACCTTGTCGCCCAAGATCGCGCGTTTGCCGTTGATCATCACAAGCCCTTTTTCTATCAGCGTGTCCGCTTCGCGCCGCGTGCAGAGCTTTTGGTGCGCGAGGTACTTATTGATGCGCATGGGGAATTCAGGCCTCTCGTGCGGGGGTTTCTGCTTGCGGGATGTGGGGCGATGCATAGCAGGCACTATATACCGTATGGTAGGATACGGAAAATGAAAACATTTCTTACGGTTTTCTTTACGGTCGGGATTCTCGTGCTCGGCATATGGTATTGGGGAGTGAGGTCGGGTACTTTTTCGGTGGAAGACGAAGCCACCAAGCAGGCCGCAGCGGCTTTTGCGCCGGTTTTGGATGCAGCTGCTCCTGCTTCGAGTGAGCAGGTACCGGAGCAGCCGTCTCAGGCTGCGCCAGATGCTCCAGAGTCCACTCATGCTACAATGGCCGCTAATCAGCCTGACCTAAGTAAGATCATGAAAGCGACACTGCATACGAATAAGGGCGACGTCGTGCTCGAGTTCTTTTCGGAGAATGCGCCCAATACCGTGGAGAATTTCGTCAAGCTCGCGTACTCCGGATTCTACGACCACACCAAATTTCACCGCGTGATAAAGGGTTTCATGATCCAAGGCGGCGATCCGCTGAGCAAAGATGACACCAAAAAAGCGTCGTGGGGCACTGGTGGGCCGGGATATTCATTCGCCGATGAGATCGGGGCAAATAATCACAACGACGCGGGCACTATCGCCATGGCAAATGCCGGCCCCAACACCAACGGCAGCCAGTTTTTCATCAACGTAAACAACAACAACTTCCTCGATACGAAACACACGGTCTTCGGCAAGGTGGACTCCGGTATGGATATTGTGAATCAAATTGCCGTCAGCCCCACGGATAGCAGCGATAGGCCGGTAGATCCCGTAGAGATACTGAGCGTGATTTTGCAGCAATAATTTTTGTATCGCCGCCCTGATTCGCTGCCTGCCGGCAGGCAGGGCTGCCGTCCAACACGGCGACACAAAAATTACAGCAATCAGCCGCCGTTGACCGGCTGATAGATTATCTGCACTTCGCGATGCGATGCGCGGCCGTATTTGTCTTTGGCGTCAAACATGATGCGATTGTCGCCTGGCGCGAGCACGTAGGGTTGCTCAAATGCGCCCTGCTCCGTCACTGATATGGCTTTGCCGTTCATCGAGAGCGAGGCTATGTGCTGTGCGGTGCCGCGAATGACGATGTAAGGGTCGCGCATGATGGTGCTTTGCGCCACGATATTTATCTTGGGCCCAAAAATGATGCCCTGTGCCTCAAAAAAGGCGTAGCCCATGAGGAGCAAAAAGAAAATGATGAGAGCTGCTTTGGTGAGACGGCTTTCTCGGGGACGCATATGGGTAGTTTACAGTGAACAGCCGTTAGTGCACAGCTGGTTTGAAACCGTTGGACGGCAGCGAGTCTGGGAGGCAGAAATAATTTTTTTCCTGCCTCCCGCGAGCGGAGCCTGCCTGCCGGCAGGCAGGGCTTCAAACAAGCCAAGATCAAAGGTTCTCCTCATCCATTTCTTCTGCGGGGGCGGCGGCGAGTTCATCTGCATTGCCTGCACCGATGACTTCGCGCGGTTTCGCCCCATCGGCAGCGCCGATGACGCCGCGTTCCTCAAGAATATCTATCAGCTTTGCGGCACGGGCGTAGCCGATGCCGAGCTTGCGCTGCAAGTACGACGTAGATGCCTTGCCGGCCTCGATGATGGTGCGCTTGGCCTCGGGGTACAGTTCGTCGTCCTCGTCATCGCCGCTTTCTGCCATTGCGGCAAATATCGGGTCAGTGCCGCCCGCTTGGCCTCTTTCACCCGCACTAAAGTCGATCTCGCTCGGGAGCGTGCCCTCGCTGTTCTTTGCGATGTAAGCTACCACCTTTTTAACCTCCTCTTCCGAAATATACGGCGCTTGGATACGGCGCGGCTTTGACATCTCGCCGGAGAGGAAGAGCATGTCGCCCGCACCGAGCAGCTTCTCGGCGCCCGGGCCATCGAGGATGGTGCGTGAATCTATCTGGGAGGCTACTTGGAAAGCTACGCGCGCGGGGATGTTGGCCTTGATCAATCCGGTGATGACTTTCACCGAGGGTCTTTGCGTGGAGAGTATCAGGTGGATACCCACCGCGCGGCTCATCTGCGCGAGCCGTACGATACCGCTCTCGAGCTCGCGCGGATAGGCTGTCATGATGTCGGCGAGCTCGTCGATGATGAGTACGATATACGGCATGGCTTCGGGCAACGGCTTGTCACTCGAAATTCTCTCAAGCGCGGGAGCGACGATGTTGTTGTGATATGAGGAAATGTCGCGCACGCCTTCCGCTTCGAGAACCCCGTAGCGTCTATCCATTTCCTTGGCGAGCCACTTGAGCGCGAGGATACACTTCTTGGCATCGGTGATCACGGGGGTGAGCAAGTGCGGGATGGAATTGTAGCCGGTGAGTTCGACGCGCTTCGGGTCCACCATGATAAATCGCAAGCGTTCCGGCCCACAGCGGTAGAGAAGTGAGACGATGAAATCGTGAATGGCCACCGATTTACCCGCGCCTGTCGTACCAGCGACGAGCAGGTGAGGCATCTTGGCGAGGTCGGCATAGTGCGGCTGGCCGGTAATGGAGCGACCGAGCGCCATGAGAAGAGGCTTTTCGCTGCCCGCGTACGCCTCTTCGGTTACGAGCGGTGCAAGGCCGAGCGTGGTGCGTGCGATGTTCGGCACTTCCACCCCGACGAGTGATTTGCCGGGGATGGGCGCTTCGATGCGGACAGGGGAGGCGGCGAGCGCAAGCTCGAGGTTGCTTTGCAGCGCAACGATTTTGGAAAGACGCACGCCCTCGGCAGGTTTCATCGCATAACGCGTAACCGTCGGGCCGATAGATGCTTCATCCATCTCCACCTGAATGCCGAAATTCTGGAGCGTGCGCTTGATGATATTCATGTTGGCCTTTACATCACCCACCTCCGGTTTTCCTTTATTCTTGGCGAGGATTGAAACAGGTGGGGGAGTATACGCACTACCAGTAGAAGCGATGATAGGGAAGCCATCGGTCACACCTTCCCTTTGATCGAAGTGTTTTACCGAAGACCTATCTTCTTTTTGTGGTGTCGGTGGGGGAGTTGTTTTCTCATCATCATCGGGTTCCGAATCTTCGGGCGGCAAACCCACCACGTCCGCCTCCTCGATGTCCGATTCATCATCCTCGTCTTCCGCCTCGTCTTCTTCCTCCTCGCGCCTCATCCATTCGCGTATCGCGGCTATTAGGGCAGGGAGGTGGATGTCGAAGGCGATTACGAGGGACGCAATAATGAATGCGATTAAGAAAATGACAGTGGCAGTGGTGTCAACTGCTGCGATGAGAGGGGAGGAGACAGCGGCACCCAAAATACCACCACGACTCGGGAAGGCGAGATTGACAAGTCCGAGGGCTGAGAGGAGGAAGACCAACATGCAGAAAAATTGCAGCCAGCCGAAATGTTTTTCCACGGATCTAAAAATGAGAACAGCAAGCAAAAAAAGTGACAGAGGAAAAAGTAAGTACCCGACACCGAGGAGCCAGTTGAGCGCACCGTACACAACTCCCCCGAACTCCCCTCCCCCACCGGCGTAAGCCAAAATGAGGAACCCTGCAATAGCCACGAAGAAGACCGCGAAGACAGAGCGCATCGCGTCACTACTCACCTTCCGTCGTGGTGAATCATCCGAGTCGTCTCGCCTTTTACCCTTTCCGTTCTTAGACTTTTTCACGGAATAATCATATCACGTGCAGCAAGGGTATTTTTGACAATGTCAGGGACAGATATCACGGCCAAAAAGACATTGATTTTAATGGCCGTCCTATATATAATCTGATTGCGAAAGCGTGCACCAAAGGACTCTTGTAAGACGCCTATAGCACCCACAATGGACGAACAAAGAGACATACCAAAGCAGGAAAATTTGCCCAAGTTTCTTGACCGCCAAGAGGTGCGCACCAATCCCTTCGGGCAAAATCGTTCCGGCGAGCGACTCTACCGTCGCGCGGAGCGACTCATAGCCGCGCTACACATGCTCACCGCACACATTCCCGAGACTGAGCCGCTGCGCAAAGAGATCCGCACCAGGTCTATCGTGCTGCTGCCCCAGATACTTGAATTGAGGGATGAAATGCGTTCTCCCAGCTCCGCCAAGGTCCACGCCGTAGAAGCGTCGGTGCGCCACTTGATATCGCTTGTACGCATGCTTGCAATAGCATCTTTTATATCGGTGCAAAACGCCGAAGCCGTCAATGAAGCACTTGACGAGCTGGGCAACTTTCTCGTCGTTTCGCAGCGCTCCCCCCTGTCCGATAGCTCCCGATTTACCAAGGAAGATTTATTGGACGTCCGTGAACCGCGGCGACTCATTCAAAGAGACGTTAAAGACAGTACAATAGTGTCGGACACAGACATAAAACACAATGAAGGACAGATTAAAAATGTCTCAGAAACAGGTGAAGGACGTCCAAATGCTGTCCGAGACTCGAGCAACAATGTCCGTGGTGAGCGCATTGCCGAAGTTTTACGCACGCAGGGAGAAAGCGGTATTAGAGATATTGCCTCCACGCTACCGGAATACAGTGAAAAGATGATCCAGCGCGAGCTCGCGCGTCTTGTGTCACAAGGTAAAGTCAAAAAGAGCGGCTTCAAGCGCTGGAGCAAGTACTCAATTGTTTCAGGAGGTTCACAAGCTTAACCCTTAAAGATTCCCAAGGGTTACGCACGTGATGCCGCAACCTTTATATTGTCATCTAGATTTATTGTGGTGTAATGTCGTCTTTTGGGCGCTAAAGAGCGGTATTTATACTAATTGTATGAATTCTTAATGAGTGCGTGAAAGTGTCTATATAATTGAACGTCTCACTGTTTGACTCATACTTCACAGTAGAGTATTGTGGCCTTCATAACTTGTGTGATGAAAGAGTCGAAAAGCATCAGTTTGTCGCGCTCTTTTTGCCCACAAGTTATCCACAAAAGGAGCTGGGGCACTTCAGCGCCCCTTACGGCTTTCAGTATATAATTGCGCTACGACATCTCACGGAGATGTCGCGGCGCTACGAGCCGTTGGCTCTCTGCGTACTTGTTCTTTGACATTTAAATAAGGAATTAACCTCAGAGCAGATATGCTCTAGCGTGCGCGTCGCTGAGAGATCAGTGGCGTGCGAAAAGTGCGCATTCAGCATTTCCGAATTCATTCCGGTTCTCTTCCCCGTAATTCCCGTATCGATCCGCCATCGGCGGAATTCCATTCTTGCTGCTAATTCTTTCGTCCACACAAAAAAGTGTGAGCGACGGAATAGCAAAAATTATAAGTTGTCTTCAGTTATCAGTTCAATATTATTAATTGAGCAGGAGACAAACATACGCTCTCACATTCTCGTCGAAAGAAATGTGTTGCGGTCCGACACGAAAAAATCTTTAAAAATTTTTCGCGTGGCGGATGAAAGGTCAATACAAAATATGAGTAAAGCATTAGCAACAAAAAATGTTGCGGCAGTGCTCGTGGCTGTTGCCCTCGTAGTTGGATTCGCGTTCGCTTTCGCCACACCGGCCAAGGCCGACACGCTCTCTACACTTCAGGCACAAGTCCAAGCATTGCTCGCACAGATCGCAGCGTTGCAGGGTAGCTCGATGACAATCGGCAACTCCGGCAACGCATGCCACACTTTCACTCGCAACCACAAGGTTGGTGAGAACGGAGGTGAGGTAATGTGGATCCAGCAATTCCTTAATGGCCACGGACACGCAGTCGCAGCAAGCGGCGCGGGTTCCGCGGGTAATGAAACGAGTCACTTCGGTCCTGCGACCAAGGCGGCGGTCACGGC